>CAJUOQ010000013.1 GCA_910588235.1 uncultured Atopostipes sp.
CCATGATGCTCTCAACGTTTATAGAGGTTATTATAGTTTAAGTGAATAATTCAGGATTATAGTAAGAATCTCTAATCTCCTCAGATTTTTAAATTTTAATATTCATTTTCAAATGAATGTGTTAAATCTGACTTTTCTTCTTCCTTTATTCCCCAAAAATAGTCTTTATTATCTATATCCAGTTGCCATCTTTAACCAAGTTAATCTTCTACCTTTTGTAGTTATTGCCATTTGATAAATATTTTCTGGTACAGGCATCCAACTTAATCCTGCATCTCCAATTGCATGTATATCTGCTCCAGTTTGTTTAGACATTAGTGTACAAGCTCTAACAGTTTCTGTATCGGAACCTTCAACAGAACCATCCAAGAAATTCATGACTAAAGCACCATCTTTATAGGTGTGAGCTAACTTGGTCAATTCTCTAATCTCTTCAACTACAACGCCGGTTCTAGAACCTGGCATTGGTAAGCATATTACATCTGCTCCTGCATTAATTAATTTTTTGACATATTCTTTAGAATCTTCAAAAAATAAAGGGTCTCCTAACACCTTCTCTGTAGTACCATCTTCCCATTTTCCAGACCAAATCATCACTTCATCGCCTAAAATATTTTTCGCTCGTTTAGTTGCCTCAACAATTTCTCGCATATTCGTGCTTGAACCCGGATTTCCACCAAGAATTACAAAATCTGCGCCAATCGTCTTTATTTTTTCTAAGTTTTCTTCACTAGCAATTCTTTCAGGACGAATAAGTTGTAGACCTGGTGCAGTTGAGCTGGAAACATCGTCGCCTAAGCCACACTCCAAATATATTCCCAGGGGGCCCGGTGTAATGGTTTGCATTTCTTTTAAAGTAAGGTGTTTTTGTCTTAACTCATCCCCCTCATAGATGGGTGTTTCAAATGCGGGTATATCTGAATCATCCATTGGGAATCCATTAAAAAATACCATGTCTGCTCCAAAAGCAAAGGATAATTCTGCGTTCGTTGTATCTTGAACTAGAGGTCCAAATCCCACATAATTCTGCGCAAGTATTATCCGACCTTCACTAGAACGAATACTTTCTTTAAGCTCTAAAGCTGTCATATTCGCAATCTCACTTTTGGTACAATTTAATAACCTTCTTACCATAAATATAACTCCTTAATTTTGATAAAATGTTCTACTTATATTATTTAGTTGCCTTTTCATACTCCTCGGGAATTTCAAACCCAAAGAAATAAGTTAGGATTGCAGATACAACCACACTAATTGCTAATCCGATGATAGCATGTAATAAGTTGTTACCCGTGCCCCCAGCAAATGCCGGAAGTGTTGTTAAGCCACCAAAAACGAACGCTTGTGAAGTTACTTCCATAACACCTAAATAAGCGCCTCCAATAGCTCCTCCAATTAGAGCAGCAACAAATGGTTTTTTTGTAGGAATTGCTACTCCATATACTGCTGGTTCTGTAATACCTGAAAACATAATAGTTAAGGCAGTTGTCAATGAATATTTTCTGAATTCAGGATTTCTAGCTTTAAGCCATACACCTATTGCTGCTCCCATCATTGCAAAGTTTGTTGCAAATGTAAATGGAACAATGTAATCGTAACCTTGCTGAGCAACGTTTTGAATCATAATTGGGTTCACTGCCCAATGTAGTCCAACTGAAACTAGAGCATTCCAGCCACCACCTACCAGGATACCAGCAAGTAAAGGGCTACTTTCGATTAAGAAATTGATTAATTCAGCAATCCAATTACTTAAAGTAACAGAAATTGGTCCAACTACGATTAGTGTTAAAGGAACCATTATTGCTAAACTAAATAAAGGTACAAATACTAAATGACCACCTTCCGGAATTGTTCGTCGTAGAAATCTCTCAAGATAAGAGAATGCCCAAATAGCTAAAATAATTGGTAACACTGTCGATGAATATTCCATTAGTACAACAGGAATTCCAAAGAAATCAGTCATTGCTCCAGGTCCAGTGTCACCCATCAATGCAATTAAATCTGGATTTATTAGCGAGGCACCAATAACCATAGCAATCATTACACTGACATTAAAATAACGAGCAGTAGTATAAGCAAGTAATATAGGTAAAAAGTAAAACACTGACATAGATGCAATTGTTAGTATTTGATAAGTTCCTGAAGTTTCACTTAACAATCCAAACTGTGTTGCCAATATTACTAATGCTCGCAAAATACCTGATCCTGCAAATGCTGGTAAAATTGGAGCAAAGATTCCTGAAATGACTGTAAAAATATTTGTTTTAGATTTTCCTTCACTCTGTTCTTTCGCATCTGATCGTCCTAACAAACTACTTATTTCTTCATGTACACTTTCAACTTTAGGTCCCAATACAATTTGATACTGTCCACCTTTTTCTACAATGGAGATAACATCATTAGTTTGTCTAAGTTCCTCTGTTTGAGCTAAATCATCATCTCTCAAATTAAATCGTAGTCTGGTAGCGCAATGAGAAACATTATTAATATTTGCTTCTCCACCAACATTTTCTATTATATTTTCCGCTAGTTCTCTTTTATTCATATATAATCCTCCTATTATAACGCTTTCATTTAATTCAAAAAGAAACTAATGAATTAGCTTCTTTTTGATGCGTTTTTAACGGTCATTCTCTTCTTCAATTTCTGAAATCATATCAACTCTCCGCTGATGACGTCCGCCCTCATATTCTGCGTCTAACCATTCTTTCACAATCATTTTTGCTAATTCTGGACCTACCACTCTCGAACCAAATGCTAAAATGTTTGTATTATTATGTTCACGAGAAAGCTTCGCAGAATATGGTTCGCTACAAGCAACAGCCCGGATACCTCTTATTTTATTAGCCGTAATTGAAATTCCAATACCAGTACCACAAATTAAAATACCTCTATCATAGTTAGCAGCTGCTACTTCTGTGGATACTTTCTTAGAAAAAATAGGATAATCTGTTCGCTCAGAAGATGTAGGTCCATAATCTGTCACTTCATGCCCAAGTTCTTCTAAATACTCAATAATAGCTGGTTTCAATTCTAATCCAACATGGTCACTACCAATAGCAATCTTCATTTTATAACCTCTTTCTCTTTATCTTAAATTTTGTAAAATTGTTTCGTATGATTCTTCTTTACCAAATAACGATGAAGTGCCTAAGATAAAGCCTGTAACACCTTTTTTACTCAAGGTTTTAACTTTCTCAGGTGAAATCGCTCCATCCACCATTACTTTGTAATCATATTCTTCACTCAGTGCAACTAACTCTTCAATCTTATCAACTGTAAAGTCTAAGAAAGATTGACCTGCAAATCCCGGATTTACAGTCATTACCATTATATAATCAACAAGAGATAACAGTTCTTTAACTGTAGCTACCGATGTTCCGGGGTTTAAAGCAATGCCTGCTTTTTTTCCTTTACTTTTAATTACATCAATTGTTCTTGTAACTTGTTGATCTGCTTCTGGATGAATATAAATAATATCAGCACCCATGTCAGCAAACATCCCAACGTATTTTAATGGATTATTAATCATTAAATGGACATCTACAGGTTTCTCTGTTACAGAACGAATTAGTTCAAAGTCTTGTAATCCCATTCCAAAGTTAGGAACAAAATCCCCATCCATTATATCAATATGGAAAATATCCGTCCCTGCTTTATCTAATTCCACTGTATCTCGTTCCAAATTCGAAAAGTCTGCACACATCATTGAAGGGCATAATAAATTTTTCAAATTATCTATCCTTTCTCCATGTTTATTTTTTAAAATTTTAGTAATGTATCACTCGAAAATAAAGTATAAGTACATAACTCACAATGAGTAATCGATTACTCATCTGTTAAAAAAATAACCTACATTATAAAATATATTATAATTCTAAAATTTGAGTAATCGATTACTCATCTCTTAAAAAAAGTAGAACTTATATTTGCAAAGTGTTACAATTCTATAAACAGGGGTAATCGATTACTCTAACTTATGTCACTACTATATCATTAGATTAAAACGCTGTCAATCATTTCTTTATTATATTCAATTTTAAAATATCATATCATGAACTACTTAAAATAATACGAGGAGAGATATAATGAAAAAATATTCAATGAAAGATATTGCAAAATTAAGCGGTGTCTCGGTAGCAACCGTATCACGGGTTATTAATAACAACGGAAGATTTTCTGAAAAAACCAGGAAAAAAGTAGAAAAAGTTATTGAAGAAACTGAATACCAACCTAACTTTAGTGCAAAGAGCTTGCGAATGAATAAATCACATTCAATTGGAATCATAGTACCCGATATTACAAACTACTTCTTCGCCGAAGTGGTACAAAAAATAGAAGAAATATTATTTGAAGCCGGTTATTCAACTATTATTTGTAATACAGCAAGAGATAATAAAAAAGAACACGTATATCTAAAAACTCTTGAAAGTAAAGGAGTCGATGGACTAATTATAATTTCTGGCGCAAAAAAATTCGATTATACATCACCCAGTAACTCAGAAAAAGTAATACCATATATATGTATTGATCGAGCTCCTGAAAATGAAAAAAATACGATATTCATTTCTTCAGATCATTATCAAGGAGCATATCTTGCTACTTTAGAATTAATTAAAGCAGGTTCATCATTGCCAGTTTTTTTAACACACAACAGAGAGTCTACTTCTCAAGTTGAACGATTTCATGGCTTTAAAGCTGCTTTAGAAAAAAATAATATTAAATTCTCCAAAGATAAACATACATTTTCTTTTAACTCTAATAGTGAAAATGATAAAAATAAACTTATTGCCTTTTTTGAAAACAATCCTCAAATCGATGGGATTTTTGCAGTAAATGATCATTTAGCAATTGAAATAATGAATATACTAAAGAAAATGAACATTTCAGTACCTGGTGATAAAAAAATTATAGGTTTCGATGACCTCCCGCAATCCAAGGATATCTCACCTAGCTTATCTTCCGTTGAACAAAATACAGATGAAATTGCAAAGGTAACTGTGGACAATTTATTACTCCTGATTAATAATCCAAAAAATACTGGAGATACCATTCAAATCCCTGTCTCACTAAAATTACGTGAATCAACCCAAAAGAATTGAAATAGTAAGTCCTAGTAGTATAATACTTAACAATAAACGAGTAAGATCTAACTATTAATTGCCTACCGGCTCTCACATAGTTACTATTTACAGCCTAATTTTAAATAATGATTTTTCCAAAATTAAATCAAACTGAATTTAGAGGTACTAAAACTTGTTCATAGAGAATAACTTTTAGTGCTTTTTTTCTCTATCCAAATCTTGAAACTATTTTCCGCATTGAGCAAAACTACAGTCCACAGAACTGGAGTTTTTGTACTGTCATATACAATCATTTTTAGGACATTTCACAACTTCTATTTGCTCTTACTTGAATTACTATCTTTAACTCCTTTGTGACTCTCTATATCATAAATCTTAGGCTTCCCACAAAAAGTATAGTGTCGATAAATTTCATATTATCGACACTATGCATTATTTTAAATTATATTTTTATTTAACAATGTCATACAACACTTGAGTTAAATCATCGAAATCAATATCATTGATTGTCTCTAAAAATGAAATATCCTCTTCAGGAAAGTTTGGATTTATAGCCCCACAAATACTTGTTGCAATGGCTCCAATGGTGTCGGTGTCATATCCTACCATTGCACTTAGAGAAGCAGCTAATAGTGGGTCTCCTTCTGCTATATGAACGATAGAAAATACAGCTGGAACCGTTTGAATAGTATCTAAACTTGTACCTACTTCATAGTATAAACGATCAAGAGTATCAGCATAATTCTCGTGTTCCCTTACAATCTGATGCGCTTGTTTCATCCGATATTGAAGTGAAGGAGATGGATGATCAAAACCGTATTTTTTAGAATACTCAATAGCATCATCAGCAACATCCCAAAGGTATCTATAATCATTATTACCATGGATAGAATAATTAATTGCAACAGCTACAGCACTAGCACCTTGAATCGCAATGGAAGTATTATGAGTTGGCATACATATTTCCGAAACATTTTGAACAAGTTCACTTATATTATTCTTTGTACTGATAACACCAACAGGAGTTATTTTCATTTGTGCTCCATTAGTGGTTCCGTTTATTCCGCTCTTTTCAATAGATACTCCTGACTCTAATTTATCTATAGCAGCTAAAGTAGAAGGTCCACTTACATAAGCTGATTTATCAGAATTTTCAATCCAATTTTTCAGATGTTTGACATATTTCTCCGCTGTTATAACTCCTTTTGTTTCTTTTAACATATCTATAATCATCATTGTATTAATCGTATCGTCTGTAATTTCGCCAGCTTTCATCGGTCGAGCAAATGGATGTTCAGGATTTGAAGGTAAGAAGGAAGTGATACCATCAGGATAATCATTTTTTATTCGCTTTCGACTTAGCATTTCCGTTGGCATCCCCATAGCATCGCCATAAGCAACTCCAATAATACTTCCTTTTATTCTATTATATAATTTTTCGTTTCTAGACATGTTCAATAGCTTCCCTTCCTAATTGCTCATTGGCTGCCGGTAGATAGGATAGATAAGTTAATGAGAAAGCAACAATAAAAGCAGCGACAGATGCAACAACTGCCCATATCATTCCGGAAATTTCTCCAGTTTCTGGATTAATGAAGGACGTAATTCCTAAAACACCCCAAGAAAAAGCATACATCCGCGACTCTGTTAAACTAAGGATAACAGCACCTACCATCCCGCCAAGCATCGAATAAGCAAATCGACGTTTGTCAGGTAGACTAAAACCATAAATAGCAGGTTCTATTATGTTGAAAAGACCAGATACCATTGCAGGTGGTGCTAAGCCTTTTATGTGGTTTGACTTTGTTCTAAGAAATACAGCTAGTACTACTCCCGTTTGAGCAAAATTTGCTGTAAAAGACATAGGAAAAATGTAATCTACTCCATTTGCTGCTAAGTTCGTTAATCCAATAGCAGATAATCCCCAATGTAAACCAAAAATAACAAGTGGTTGGTAAATGAGAGCCACAATAATTGACGTTAGTAATGTAGAAAATTCATATAAATAATTTACTCCAAATTCTAATATCTGAGTTAAGGCTGTAGTAATTGGCCCAATTATAAGCAATGCCAATGGTATTGTGATCAAAACAGTTAAAAAAGCATTAACATTATTGGCCAAAGCTTCTGGGACATGTTGATCTAGCCATTTTTCGATTTTAGCTCCAATATAAACTACAAAAATAATTGGAATTACACTGTATGTATAACCCCCAGGTGGAAACATAATCGGAATTCCAAATAAAGTACTGGTAACAGGTGTTGAAAATATAGTCCCTTCGAATAATACATATAAAGTATCAGCATCAACAATTCCTTGCTCAAGCATCGGGAGCGTTAAGATAGCTCCCATCAACATCCCAATATATTGATTTAACCCGAAGGTTCTTGCACTAGTGAATCCTAGAAAGACTGGGAAAAAATAAAAGGCAGCTTGTCCCATAGCATTTAAAACAATATAAGTCCCATCTGTCTCGGTTAGAACATTTGTAGCGACTGCTAATGCTAGAAGTCCTTGTAATAAACCAGAAGCAACTAATATACCTAATACGGGTGTGATGATTTTCGTTACTGTATCAATGAGTCTACTTATCCAACCTGTTTGTGATTCTTGGTTTTGAGATGTATCTTCTTCAATATGTGTTATTTTATTTTGCATCTCATCATAGACTTTTTCTACATGTGTGCCTACTACAACTTGAAATTTATTATTTACAAATTGGACGGTCATTATATCAGGTGATGCTTTTAATTCATCTTCATTCACTTTTTCATTGTCATTTAACACAAAACGTAATCTAGTCATGCAATAAGAAATGTCTTTGATGTTATTAACGCCACCGATATTTCCTATAATTAAATCAATTAAGTCATTATACATTCCATGCACCTTTCTTTTTCCGTAATAGTTTGAATGTTAAAAAATGATTATATCCATTTTCTTTATTTCAATTCACTTTTATTGAGTTTGAATTTATAAAAGTTGATATTCTACATACAAAAAACCCAAACTCTCCTCCGAGCACAACACAGCGCTCAGCTAAGAATTTGGGTTAAAGCCTCCTGGTATAAGTAACTCCCCGATATTCAATTTCAAACCATCTTTCTTTCTATATCATTATTTTCTTCCACAAATACATGTTGTATCAAATTTTGATTGATCCGATCCCCCTTTTCTTTCATAAAGCCAATGCCTTTTCCCGTTACAACACACCTCCTTCCTTTGTTATCTCTCAGCAAAACAGCATTGTGACTAATTATATACAGCGCTTTCAAAATTATTCACTCCTATACTTTTATATGCAATTATTTTAGCAATATTCAAAATGAGTCATTAATTTTAACGCGATAGTAAAGTATTGTGTCTTTCCAGCACCAATTAAGTCTTATAATCCTTATATTATATATAAATAATGATTATGTCAACTGTAAATTGATATTTTTCTCACATAAGCTTAATAATATACAAAAAAGGTGAGAATATATGGCAAATAAAACTTTGAACCAACAAATTGCTGCACAGATTATAAGGTTGAGAAAAGAACAAGGACTGACTCAAGAAGAACTAGCTGAAAAAGCTGGCACTGACTTTTCATACATTGGAAGAATCGAAAGAAATCAAGTAAATTTTAGCGTTCATACAGTAGATAAAATAATTACCGCTCTAGAAGTTACTCCAGCAGAATTCTTTGAATTTCTAAAATTAGAGGATTCAACCTCTGAAATATTTGAACTCCTCGTAGAAATCAACACTTCAGAAAAACGTGATATTCTTCTAAATATGATCAAAGATATGCTTAAATTAACTAAATGAAATCATAATACTTTTATTGAAACTCAAGTTTGTTTATCGAACTTGAGTTATTTATTATCGTAAAAACTAGCCAGTACATCAAATCGCTCCTCATAAAACCGACTCGTTTTATGCGTTTATTGCATAGAACACAGTATGCGTAAACCGAATATCGTAAAATGATATTCGAGGTGGTTTTTTATGTACCCTAGAATCCGAAATTTACGTGAAGACAAAGATTTAACCCAAGGTGAGTTAGCCAAACTTTTAAATGTTAGTCAAACAACATACTCTCGTTATGAATCTGGCGCTCTTGATATACCTAGCCGAAGTTTGATTAAATTAGCTGAGTATTATTCGACAAGCGTTGACTACCTATTAGGTATAACAAACTCTGATAAAGCGTATCCAAAAAATAGTAATAAAGATAACTAATTAAGGGCTGTAAAGTTCATCTACTATTATGTTATGCTATTTTCGCATAAATGTCAATATGCAAAAATCGACTAAACATATTTCTTTAACTATTTTCTCTATAAAACACATAAACAGACCATAGATAGTAACGTTTAAACCTAAGCAGTTACTATCTATGGTCTGTTTTTATGTATTCCGATATTCCAATTATTTAGTATACTTTCCGAACAGCTTATGACTTCAACTTCTCTTTCTCAACCACAAACATCGGTTCTATGTGAGGATCTTTGATTAAATATCGTTCATGATACTCATTAAGTCTGTACAGATTATAGACGATTCCTGGCCCATCATAACCCGTTAAGTAATCATCGATGGTATTGCCCTGTTCTATCAGAAATAACTCACAGTCGATTAAAATACTATTCTGAATCTTATCTCTTTTAGACTCTACATCACTCTCATTCAACTTACGAACTAAATCTTCAAAATATTCTTGAGATCCAAGCGCAAACTGCTTATAGTCTTCCAGCAACTTCTCAGAATCAATCCCACACTCCGAAAACTTACTCGGTTCAGATTCATTCGCTTCCAACTTCCTAAAAGTCCCCATGCAGTATGCATAATCCATAGTAAACACAACTTCGACCGAATCATTCCACAGCTGACTAACCAAGTCCTCCAACAAAACCATTTGTTTGTAGTTCATAGCAATTCCTTCTTTCTAAATAAATAATAGCCCTTCAATAACTTCATGCATTAAATAGGTAACTCCAAAGGTTCTATGAAAAATAAATGTATAGAACATCAATAAAGCTAATATAACATTGTTTCCAAAGAACAGCCGCCATGAGAGGGAGGTGGAACTTAAACACATTCTGAACTTTTTAAATTAATCCATTTTATTAATGAAAAACAAAAATTTTGGAATTACTTAAAATATAAAGGGGGATATAAAATGAGTAGAAACTGGATATGAATTATCCTCTCCTTTGTCATAATCGCCTATAGTTTATATCGTATTAATAAAAAAGACTGATGTATTTGCCTAAAGAAAATAAACCAGCTGCACAAATAGAAGCTAATAAATGGGATCACCCCGCGTAGGCGGGAAAGACATACCGCCAGCCATAATATAAAAGGCTTGTTTAGGATCACCCCCGCGTATGCGGGAAAGACTTTAAATTCAATTACCACTTCAAACATTGTTGGGGATCACCCCCGCGTATGCGGGAAAGACTTCATCTGTAACCTCCGTAAAGGTGGTGGCTGGGGATCACCCCCGCGTATGCGGGAAAGACACGGTAACTAGTGGCCGTGGAGGGATTACTCAGGGATCACCCCCGCGTATGCGGGAAAGACATAATTATGCAAAAGGCCGAGCGAAAGCTACAGGGATCACCCCCGCGTATGCGGGAAAGACTAGATGAATTAGGTACAGCAGTTCAAAATGTTGGGATCACCCCCGCGTATGCGGGAAAGACTTCCTTCAGCACCTCTTATAGTTATTTTGTACGGGATCACCCCCGCGTATGCGGGAAAGACCCGATATTGAGATGGCGATTGATGATATTGAGGGGATCACCCCCGCGTATGCGGGAAAGACTATTCTACATGGTAAAGGAAGAAACGGGAAAAGGGATCACCCCCGCGTATGCGGGAAAGACCGGTACCACCAGATGCACTAACAGTGAAGATAGGGATCACCCCCGCGTATGCGGGAAAGACTTAGCAAGATGATAGGTATATCTAGCTCATTGGGGATCACCCCCGCGTATGCGGGAAAGACACTAAAGGATCCCTTTAAAATCAACCTTTACGATTCAGAACTTTAACAAATTCATTTACTTTAGTCGACAACTTATAAATTAGGTTTGCATCATCTAAGGCCCTATGAGATACTTTATCATAAATTTCATAAGCTCGTAAAACATCCTCTAATTTATAAGAAGAGAGAAACATTTTTTCTTTTTTTACATAGGGTAATATATCAATTTTTTTATTGGTCAGTAACTCCATATCATATTTTTCAAGATAACGATTGAGAAATGCTAAATCAAAATTTATATTATAACCAACCATAGGTAAATCCCCAATGAATTTTACAAATTCATTCAACACTTCTTTAACCTCTCGACCTTCTTCCCTCAAGAGTAATGTGTTGATACCTGTCAAGGTAGTAATTTCTTCTGGGAGCATCGAACTATATTCAAGTAGGCGTTGAAAATTTTCCAACTTTCCATCCAATACTTTAACTGCTCCAATTTCAATTATATGATTCTCTTGACTACTTAATCCATCTGTTTCTATATCTATAACAATGTAATTTTTCGTTGCACTCATTTTTTGTTTAGGCGCATATTTTTTAGCTTTTCGAAAATTGGCTGCATTACTATATCCTCTTTCTAAAGGCTTTCTGTTTTCTTCTTCATCTTTTGGTATCATAACCAACGGGATGCCATCATAAGATATATTTTGTCGATGTGTTCGATAAGTTTCAAATTGATAGCCTAATTCATTACGGTTTGCGTAGGACATAGTTGCTTCTCCTGAACCCACGCTTTGTTTAATTCTTTCCCATAATTGTTCCCTCACACGAGTGTTAAAATTACCTACATAAACACCCGTAGCAATTTCTTGCATCCATTTAGTTAGGTCCCCTCTTAAAGAAGGTGGGACTTTTGAAAGAGTCACGACTGTCATAACCATATCAATAACCTCTTTCTTATTTAGTTAAATCAGATTCACTATAATTTATCCCCTGTTCAAGAATCCCCTCTTTGTCATCCCATAAATTTACTAAATCAGCTTCTACTTGATCTTCTTCGCTCACATCCAATAAATTTTGAATATCCTGAACAGCTTTTTTAATCAATTTTCCATCATAAAAGGCGTCACGCATTTTAAGGCGAGTAATTTGGCCAATATCATCCTCTGTATCTGCTTTCGAAGCCACTTCAAAAGCAATTGGGATACTGTTTTGTGATTTATATAAATCTGCAATATCATAAACAAAGGATAATTCGTGATTAACATGAATAAATCCAAGGCCCGGTGCTAAACCTAAGGCTGTAATAACGCTATACACTAAGCCATACAAGGAAACATTTGCAGACGATAGTGCTTGATTGATTGGCGTGCTACTTTCAAAATCATTCGCATTATATTTTCTCCCGGTCCACTCAACATCATATTTCTTAGCATAATTTCTGTATGTTTTACGGACTCTAGAACCTTCGCGTCCTCGTAATTGTTGCATTGTCGATGTGGATACATCTTCTTTAGGAAACCTGATCTGATACATTTTCCTAGCAACCGCCAATCGACTTCTTTGGTTTGAAATTAAATTCGCTTGTTTTTCAAGCAAACGGCTTGATTTAGTTAGAGCTCGTCCATGTGCATACAATCGGACACCACGCTCTCCCACCCATAAAATGCTTGTACCTGTGTCACCAATTAATTCCATTGCACGGTGTGTAATTTCTGTACCTGGTCCTAACATCAAAACACTTGTCATAGCAGCTGGTATTCGGACAATTCCTCTTTCATCAGTAACAGTTATTGCGCTATCTTGTCGATTGACTTTCGCATGTTCAACATAGATAAAACTGATTCGGTCACTAATTCTTGGCAATTCAATCAAATTTGTCTTTTTGGCATTGGGTTTTGTCATGTTATCCCTCCGGTATAACCGTTAATAAGCCAAATCCATAAGCTTTCTTTTTCCCAAATCCAGTAACTAAAATTTCTTTAAACTTTGTTAAATCAGAGATTTTGAGTATCCCTTCGTATGTAACAGAGGCTACTTTTAATTCTTTTCCTCTTCTTTTAAGAATTTCAAATCCTTTATTAACAATAATGAATTCATCCTCCTCTATAAAAAAACCATTTTTATCTGAACGATCTAGTAAAAATTTTCTTTGTTGTTCGTCCGTTACTAGCGGAATAATACGGCCACGTTTACCAGAAGCCTTCCCGCTACTTAAAGATTTGATTGGATTTAATTTCACTCGAAACCTCAAACGATCATCATCCTCTAAATGGTTTAACAATCGGTTGTAATCTTTACTTTCTGCACTTCCTGACACACCATATGTTTCAAGCTTTACCAAATTAGGTTTATCTGAACTCACTAAGAGCAAATATTGTTCTCCTTGTAGATAATCTACACGCCATAATTTTCGAGATCGTTTATTTTTATTTATTTCATCTGGAAAGCTTTCTTCCACCCAATGATGATAGGCGCCTAAGTGGTTAAGATCTTTAATTTTCTTTCTGTTTTCAGTATCAATTTTTACACGTGATAAATACATAGAGATAGATACCTCCTGTTTAAAATCCATCAAAAGCATTATGTTCTTCAACAATCTTATGGTCGATCACTGAAATATACTTTCGTTTAACCGGTCGAAATTCATGTTTCCTTTCTTTTTGTGAAAAAGAGACCACTCGATCTCTGGTTAAAATACTTGAACCTTGATTGATTAAATCTGCATCCGCATAAATAGCCAACTTTTCCACATTGTTTTTTCTCTTATACCAAGGTGCAGCTTGCCATTCTAACTTTTCTAAACTTTTCATGACCCCTTCATTTGTAGTCCCAATAAAAAAATCAGCAGTCAAAGGATTTGAACGACGGCCTAAAAATGGTTGATAATAAGGACGTTTCAACGCATCTTCAATTTCATCCATCCATTTTTTATCCTCATGACCAAAAGCAACTGTAAACACTGCATCTTGAAGATAATAACGATTTGTAACATATGGATGTTTAAAAGGGATGCCTTTTTTATTGTATCTTCGAGCAAGCTGATAATCATGAAGCAATTCTCCAGTTTGATCAACTCGAACAGCAAAATCTAATTGATTCAATCGTTGATTCCCTTCATCATCGTCTCTGCCAAAACCAAAAGAAGCTGAAATAAGTCCAATTACACCGCTCTTTGATGGGTAACGATCTGTATAGCGTGTTTCAAATTTTGAATTTGTGCCCCAAGATTGAAGTGGTCCTGCAAATTTCAATAAGATAGTCTGCATTAAGAATCCTCCTTACGTATCGCTCAAAATATCTGTTAACTCTTGCTCAAACGCTTCAAGTAGACGTGGGAATGTCTCTTGTGCGGCTCCGATATTTTCCAAATTAACAGCTAAAGTAAAATAAGGATCTTCTACCCATTTACTCACTTCTGTAAATTCATCAGCTAATCTTTCAATTGATTCATCGACATATCCTTGATTTGATTGAACAGGTTTTTCAAAGGCACTCACTAAATTAACTGGTCGATCTGGTCGTACAGTAATCAACAAAGCTTGTGGAAGAGTTTGGTTTGCAAAAGTATTCGATTTCCCAGTCGGCATTGACTTGACAAAAGCTTCAATAAATAATTTCAAAGCCGATACAGCCGCTTCAGAATTTTTTATTTGATTCATAAACTCATGGACAGCAACATTCGCATAGCGATATAAAGTCGATGAATTGTATTCTATTGTCCCAAGCATTCCAGCACCCGCATTATTTGAAGAAGAAAAATCATCAATTGCCGTGAAGTAATCAAACTCCGTCTGCACAGCATGAGTAGATAGAGCATGAGCTACTTGGCTTGATGCATCTTCATTAAGTTTAGGATCATCGGCCACCATACGGCCAAATAAAGCAATATCTATCGCTGGATTGTCTTGGATAATTTCTTGAAGATCAGATTTTTTATTGAGTTTATCAATGGCTGCCTGAGCTAAACCAGACGCTTGTTGTGAACCAATAAAGAATAAAGCAGATGTTTTGTTTTCTTTATTACTATTCACGCCAGCACTTTTTAATGTTTTCTTAGCCATGGATAAAGCTTCTTCTGAATCGATAGTCTCGTCAATTTCTCTAATTTTTCCAGCTACATAACGTGGAATTTCTAAGCTACGAATACCAACGTTCGTCTGATTGCCATATTCTAAAAAGTAGGTACGGATTGCTTTTTTCCATGCCTGAGAACTGACCCGCGCCCGTGTAGCCCCTCCATATTGAGCGGTTTTAGGACTTCCTATATCATCCCGATTAATATTCGATGGTGGCACTGTTTGAATAGTATGTATATCAAGATAAATATTATTATTCTTCATTTTCTTTTTCTCCTTCTTTTTGATTATTTAGTTGTCGATAGTAACTGCGTGACCATTTTAAACGTAAGTCATCTTCGGACCCTTTTTGATAGAAGTATAAATCGACCGCCAATTGTGGATAGTTGACTTTTGATTGACTTCTTGATTTTAATAATTTAATTAAATGACGTAGATGGATAATCAACTCTTCAAAACTATTAGCTGTAATCATCGCATTAAAACGCCGATCAACAGCCTTTGTATTTTCAGCTGTTCGCAAACTATTCAAAACAGCTCCTACGTTCCTAGCTCTTTTTCCTTCCTTTGTATTATCTACAATATTAACATGAGAAGATTTCCCTTGTTGATGTAGGGCATAAAGTTGCAAGGTTGTAATTATTGCTCGTTCTCCATCTGTCAGATGTCCACTTTGCCCTAAATGCTGATCTGAAATGTTAGAAAAAATCAACGGAAATACACCAGCTGCTGCATAAATATCACGATTAATTGATTGGCGCAATTGAGCAAGGTATGCCTTAGAGGAAGAAGTCTCTAAATTACTTGCAATTTGGTAAATTATACTGCTTGTATTTTTATAGATTGTATTTGTCATTATTTCCTCTCCTTTCTCTAAAATCTTAGACCTTGATTCAACCAATAGATAAAATTATTGTACGCAATAGCGATATTCGTATATTTATCAGTTCTGTTGTTCATAACGCCTCTGTAATCTCTTGATCCCGCTGTTTCAACCAGTTTATTTGCTTGTTCGATCATAAGATTTTTAAGTTGTTGCCGCCACTCTTCAACTTTTTCTTCTTTATTTTTCTTAGCCTCTATGCTTGTTAACCATTCTCTAAAAGGTTGGTCAATGACATAATAAGCTTCTTGTAAAATTTTATTCGTAAAGTCATTATTACTTATATTTCGAATTGTTTTTACTTCCCTGACAAATCCCCCCAGTGTTTTTTCAATAATCCCTTTAGTATTTTCTACTTCATCCGTAATTCTTGGGACCCAGCCTGCTTTCACTACATCCATCAATACATACTCACTCATATTTAAATAATCATAATATTCATCGACAGGGACCCAAGAAGTTGCATTTCCATCCGATTCCATACCGAATGTTTGAATGACTACTTTATCTTTATCAATTAAAGGACCAATCTGATGAAACCAGTCAATGATTCCTGGCCTTTTTAGCTCTTCTTGTTTATTCGGCATAAATACAATACCAAATGAGTGCCAAAAAGATTCGGATACTATGTGTCTTCGTGGCGTATAAGTACCTTTATTATCTCCACGTTCATTGAACCGCCAGAGCGTCATTAATTCCAGAAACTGATTTTGATGTTCTATTTCAGGCAGTTTTACAATATTTATTGAAAAATCTTCTTCTGTGTCTGTATTAGGGTCGATATAAATTGCTCGACTCCAATTCGTATAAAGCTCAGCTAAATTATTCAACGGCTGCCGTTTTAGCAGTTTTTCGACAACCTCATTACCCGTACTCTCCCAGGAAGGCTTCTGAACACCTGAAAAATATTCTTCATCTGGGTGACAAATAGCAAAGTTTAAAAGCAATGTTTCATATAAATTATTACCATTTAATATAATTCCACTAATATCAAACAGCCATCCTTTAGAATTAGGCACTTCATATTTTTCATTCCCAAAAATAACTTTGTCTGATAACCCAATATATCCCTGGTATAAGATTAACCATCTTATGAACTCCGCTTCCAACAACTTATTTTTATTATTTCCATCCGCATATTTAGGTGAAAAAAGTGCTAATTTATTGTTACTTTCTGATATTGTTCGATTAATATTTTTAGGATGAATAGAAGTAGGGTTCGGTCTATTAATTTCTCTTTCTTCTAATTCCTTCTCAGTGATTTGATAAAAAGGATATTCGTCATCAAACAAATAAAAATGGTCTTTCCACTTCAATAAATATTCTTCTATAATTGCTGGGAATTCTCCTTTACTCCATAGGATCTCCCAAGTAGACATTAAATCTTCCTCATAGTCTTCATAATCATCTTCATCGACTTCTTCTAATTGTTTATAATTTTCATCTAGAGCAATGTAGGGATATGGATCACCCTCATCATCAAATCTGGAGAAAACCGTATGTAGGACAGCTAATAATATACGCAATACAGCAAAATCTTGTGTTGGCATATCTCCTGCCAGCCCCAAATAATTATGCGCATTCTTAAATAAATCAATTAATGAAACCTCTTCTACAGTACCTTTATTGTCCGTCATTACAGCTATCCAATCTTCTTCCAACAAATTAAACCTGCTCATTCTTCTCCTCCTTTACATAACTCAAACCGTATTTTGGACTGTAGTGTAAGCGAAAACCATTGAGCACAAATTCATTTTTCTCATCAAAAATAATTCCAAGCTCTCCTTTCAACCATAAGGAAGTTTGCCAATTCCTTAAATATTTTTTATTAAATTTTTCCAACTCTTCAATCGTTTGATCAATACGAAAGAAAGCACTCAATGGCATAGGCAACCTTAAGGTATGTTTAGCAATCTCTTGTTGAATAAGTGGTTGATTAATTTTTACAGACAAATCGTCAAAAGACTCAAAAAATCCATAGCCTTCATCCATTTCCTTTAGTGCAATCACTTCAATTGTTTCCTCAATATCTCTGACCTGTGCTTCACTTTTTTGTTCAGAGTCTCCAATATAATTACTCTCCAGCCATCCAATCAGACTCTTTTTTCCTCTCAAATCAGGTTTGTTTAATAGAAATCCTTGTGCTTTAGCTTTTTTCCGTTCAATTTTTGTGACGTGTTCACTTTTGGCTTTTTCATAATCCTTTTTCAAATCTTCTGGTAAATGAAGTTTTTCACCACTATAAGTCGTTTGTACAAGTTTTGAAATATCTTCAGGTAGGTTTATATATTCGGATAATAATATTTGGGTACGCATGAGTAGATAAGAACCGTAAATAGCTTCAGAGCCTGAATCAAATTCAAAGTTATCAGCCGTCCCCAGAATATAAGTCATGGGGCTCTTCAATTTCTCAGGTCTAATTTCCAAAGGGTGACGATGTAAACGTCCCATTCGTTGAATAAGCAAATCCATCGGAGCTAAATCACTAATTAATAGATCAAAATCTATATCTAAGGATTGTTCGATGACTTGGGTACCAATAATGATTTTTTTATATGGTCTGTTTACCTCTTTACCAATCTGTGCTAACAATTTATTTTCTTTCCGCACACGATCTGTTGCTATAAAACTGGAATGTAATAAATCTACTTGTTCTTCTCCGAATCTTGCTTCAAATTTTTCGGCTAATTCTTGAGATTTTCTCACTGTGTTGACGATAACACCCGCAACCCCTCCTGCGCTCAAACGTTCTTCTAGGGTGTCCATTAACTTATCTTCTTCCAGGGGTTGAATCATCACTCGTTTATTTATACTCGGTTTGAAATCACGTTCTTGCTTGATACTACGCCCATCACTATAAGTTATCAGTGGATATTTAGTTGTCGTCTCCCAATCTTCAAGTTTTTCAACCTCTCGCCATTTGTAACCTTGACCTCTCATATAAGCTTCTGTTAACTTCATTCGAGTTTGACCGGGTAAAGTAGCCGATAATATAATAACAGGTATTTCATAAGCTCCTGCCCAACGGAGCGACCTTTCCAAGTATTGGTTCATATATGCATCATAAGCATGAACTTCATCGATCACAATAACTTTTTTACTAAAACCTAGATGTCTAAGCATTAAATGTTTTTGTTTAAGTGACATCATTAAAAATTGATCCACTGTTCCAACAACAAACTCATCTAATACAGCTGTTTTCCGTCCAACAAACCATTCATTAACCATCACTCCTTCTTCTTCGTCGTCAAAAATATTCGTCGCACGCGGAAGGTTATTATACTCTTCGTTTAAAGCCGATTTACCATGAACCAATTGTATTGATCTTTTTTCATCATCAGATAAGTAATTAATCCAATCTTTAATTCGTTTAAAAATGCCATTTGAGGTTGCTTGAGTTGGAAGACCAAAAAACATGCCTTCGACTCCTGTTTTTTTCGCTAATTGTTCCACACCTAATAAAGCAGCTTCTGTTTTTCCTCCGCCCATAGGTGCTTCAAGTATGTAAATACCTGCTTTATCAGTGTCTTGAATTACTTTTGAAAACTTCGCTTGAGTTTCATGAGGCTCAAACCCAAACCTCATGTCGTAGGCGCTTTCAATGTTATATATTTCATCCGGCTGCCAGGGATGGGTTTTAATCCATTTTGTCCACCCTATCTGTATTCGACTTTCTTGATTTTTTACTAGGTCTGTATCAATACTTAAAAGTGGGAAATATTCTTCATTACTCGCAATCCAGTCTGTCATAATAAGTAAACTACTAAGTATTACTTGGCCTACTTGTTTAACTTGAGGCAGTTCTTCAGCATTTTCAAAACCATTTAATTCTAATGCCCAATTAAAAATTTCCTTTTGAATCACTACCCATTTTTTATGCACTTCATCTTGTGAATCTTCATTTTGAAAGTAATTAGCTGCATATGAAGTTAGTTGATAATCAACTGTTTCAAATGAATCGGTGGGCTTTCCATGATGTCCCCCTATTATAGAACCAATATCATCCGATACACCATAACTTTCTAATAAAGATTGACCAGCTAAAGCATGTGGTGATCTTCCCGCGTTCATTAGATTTAGATGTTGAATATCTTTAAATCCTGCTTTTTCAAGTTTATCCATGAACAATAAGTCTAAATCTCTTGAATTAAAAAAACTTCTTTTAGCTTGGAAAGCAGGAGTTGCTTTTCCTAAATCATGGATCGATGCTAAGAATCCGGCTAATTGTTTCGCTAACTCTTCATCCTTTTTCTCTAAAGACTGAATAATAATCTGTTTTTGTCTCTGAGACAGCCAATGTTCCCAAAGTAGTTTTATTACTTCTGTGGTGTCTAACAAGTGCTGTTTAAGAGGCAACCATTTATATATTCCATTAACTTCGCTTTTTTTAGCCCACAAAATTTTTCTTTCTTTCATTCTATGTACCTCCTCAACTTGTAGATCTTTTTTATAAAAAATTCTTTTATTAATAATTATATCATACAAGATTATGTTTAATAAATTTAAATTCATTAATGTCTGTGTCAAGTTGTTCTCGGACATGTTGTGCCATCAATGATTAAAGCACTCTATTTTCGTGTGCTTGCTCATTATAATGTAAAATCCTTGCTATCGCGCACCAGCTAATGCCACTTGTTGGACCATCAGCATATTTTTTGAAGTACGTCAGTTAATATTTAGTGTTGTCGCTATTTCATTTATTGATTTATCGTGTTTATTTCGTAGATTTTTGATAGTATTAATACCAATCATTGTTAGCATCCTCTTCATCCTCCAAGTTAAGTGTTGTAACTCACAACTTTAGAGGTTAATTGGATGACTAACAAGGATTTTTCTTTTGCCCAACTATGTACTTTTATGCTGCAATCTTCTGTACGATTATTTTGCCATAGACAAGTGATCTTTACTCACTCCGATAAAACACATAAACAGACCATAGAAAAGTAACCCCAACCTTAACAGTTACTATCTATGGTCTGTTTTTATGTATTTCGATGACTAAATGTTTGAGGATATTTTCTAAACAGCTTATGACTTCAACTTCTCTTTCTCAACCAAAAATAGCGGTTCTATGTGAGGATCGTTGATTAAATATCGTTCGTGATACTCATTAAGTCTGTACAGATTATAGACGATTCCTGGCCCATCATAACCCATTAAGTAATCATCGATGGTATTGCCCTGTTCTATAAGAAATAACTCGCAGTCGATTAAAATACTATTCTGAATCTTATCTCTTTTAGCTTTTTCGTTTGTCAAATTAACCTAGAAATAATTTAATCCAGATACATTCTCAAGAAAGACCTCCAACGAAGTCTTATAATTTAAAGATTTTCTTGGAATTTTATTCCTACGGATCGCGATAGAAGAAATGAACTTTTGGCTAACGTCATTGAAGTCCATTTGTTTGGGCAGCCCATCTTTCCGCAAAAGGCCATTAGAATGTTCGTTTAAACCACGTTGAGAAGGGCAACCAAGATCCGTAAAGAAAATCAAAATGTCCTGATGATTACTCAAACTTTTCCAGTTGGGAAACTCCTTGCCACAATCAAACGTGATTGATTTAAAAAGATTCTTAGGGAGCTGTTTAAACCAATTATTTAAAGTCCATTCAATATCTTCGGCCTTGCGGCCTGCTGGTTTTAAAGCAATAATTAACTTAGACACCTTTTCAGCAAAGGTGAGACGCACTCTTGTAATTTTTACCGATAATTGTGTCGCCCTCTAAATGCCCAAATTCATTTTCATAGGCAGGATAAACCTTCTTACGAGTATCAAGGGATTTTTTGTCTCCTAACTTCCCGCGAGTTTCCTTGTGACCATTCGGCTTTCGTTTTCCGTGCATGGGTAACGTCGTTACATCGAAAAACGAGCTGTCTTTCAATCATCTATAGAGTGTCCGCATTGAACAGCCGAGGTCTATTTCCCCTCGACCAATCATCACATCCGGTGTCCAACCATCAGCGACTTGATTTTTGATGTATCGAGTCTGCTTTCTTGTAAAAGTCTTTTTCTATGCGCCGCATTTCGATTTATTCTTTCGGTAACGTTCAAAATAGTCACAGACTGTTCCGCCTTCCTTTAAGAAGGTGACGACATTATAAATCGTTTGATTGGAACGTCCAAGTTTCTTCGCAGTTTCATAGGCTTTATAACCCAATTCATAATAAGTTTCTATCCATCCAAGTTCTTTCATGGTAAGATGTGTATAGGTCATTTATGGTCATTCTCCTAATTTTCGTGGCTGGAAATTTGTTTTGAGTGTATCACAAATGGTTTATTTATTTTTCTAGCTTAATTTTTATAATTCAATATATATATTATCTTCATTATATCTATTTGTCGTTAAGTTTGCTTTGTTAGTTTCAAAATAATTATTTCGATGATTTTCCCTAACCTTTGAATGATATTCATTGGTATAACCGTTTATCAAGTCATACAGATCCAAGAGGTATTATGACTACCTGAAAACCTACATCACGCGTCTGGTAGTCTCTTTGTTGATATTGCTTTTTATCCGTTATAGACATACAAGTCTTAGCAAGTTGATAAGGCTTGTATGATTGTCTGTTACGGATACACGCTAAACAAATGTACTTTTCCTCCACGTCTACTATATCAAAGTCTTCAAAAGTTAATCTCATGGTTTCTCCAATTCTCAATCCACATTAACACATCAATCTAACAATGATTTCTTCACGTACTGAAAACTCAGAACGTATTACACCGATTACTTTTTTAAAGTCTTCCACTGAGATATATTTCGGAACTTCTATTGGATTAGCAGTCTTTTCGTTAGATACAAATTCATTAACTGGATAGGATGATTCTTTATAAGCATCAAAGTAATTATGATTATTAATTCCCCTACTTAATGCATTATTTACTTCTCTTATAAAGCCCAAATATTGCCTGTAAATGCTTAAATAAACATTTACAGGCAATATTACTTCTAGCACTAGTCATAACGATATTTAAGTTGTTTCCTGGGATATTATATCTATGTAAGAATCTATTTTGCTTTACTTGTCGTACTGTATTCTTCTTTATGGTAACTTATATAAATACAAATTAGAACAGTCTTTTGTTCTTCACTTTTGGTTTGGTCATCAATGATGAATATTTTAATCCTCAACTCTTGGGTAATTCTCAAGAGTGAGGATTTTTTTATCTTCAATTTCATGCCAAACTTTTTAATAGCCGCGACTTTTAAAAATTAATTATATTGGAACATTAATTCTATCTTTAGCTACACAAATACCATCTTTAACTATATAACATTCTACAAAATGGCGTCCTTTAAAATTAGAATTCTCAGTATGAATGTCTCTATTTGTTCGGTTAATTTGCCCTCTTATTTGATCACGTCTATATGCTTCAGGACCCACATTCCTAACTTTCCAGTAAATATCATACGGTTCTGGCACATTAATTGACTGAATGAAAAACTCAATTGTCTTATCTTTAGGTATAAATCTTGTCTTTTTTAAAAAAATTGACAAAATACTGGACCTGAATCCTTTCACATCAATATTGGCGTCAATTTTCAGTGGATACTTTAAAGTAATAGGATACAGTTCTTCGATATACTGTTCGGTATAGTTAGCTTCTTTGGACCTATCATGTACTTTTTGTTCTTCTTCTGAGTATAATTTATCCCAATAAGTATGATTAAAAAAAGATTGCCAAGCTTCGATTGCATCTAATCTCGAACAATCATAATCAGTCAGTACTTCTAGTTTTTCTAAATATAATTCTAATCGTTTCTTAAACATCTCTATTTTTCGCTTATCTTTATCATTGTACAAAATTGATTTACTTGGTAATACTGGGCTTTTAACATCTTCATCTCTGCTTAATCTATTAATCATATTTTCAATTGTGTAATATAGTATTTTATCAATTCTGTCATATTCAATTGCTAGTGACTCTTCAACCAATATAGTTGATATTAAGCCTCCTGGCATTTTCCAGCTACTTCTCGATTTATTAAAGGTTTTAATTAGTTTGATTATTATTGGCAAATTATCACCTTTAATTAATTTTTGTGAGTCAAACCATTCTTGAATCGCTTCAGGATTTCTTTCTCTCCATTCGCTTCCTGCATGTTCTGCCGTGCTTATATTCCTATAAACCGCAAAATCAATCTGATAACCTGCAGCATATGTAAATCTAATACAATTAGTATGTTTTTTAGGCAGTGTGTTAAAGTTTATATTTATTTGTTTAAAAGCGTCTAATATAATATTTTTTACTTGGTCACTACCGATGGAATCCATGTCTTCCCCATCAATTAAAATACCAACATCAATATCATAATCATTTTCTTCATGTTGAGTCACTGTATTCATTCCTACACTACCTTGAACGTATGACTCTTCAAGAGTATAGGCAGTATTCTTTTCTTCATTGTGTTTTTCTAGACCACTTTCTAGTCTAGAAATATTTGTATTTTTTCTTTCAAATAATTCATTTACTTTATCTTGTGGTAGCGTGACATGTTCATTATAGAAAGTATTTAATTCTTCAGACAAATCGTACATATGAGCTCCTCTCTTTTAATTTTCCTTTGTTTTCTCCATTGACAACTATTCCATATTTATATCTCGGTTTAGATTGAGCAATATAATGATAGAAAACTATCTTCTCAAGTTGATTACTTCTATTTTTGATGACTCTACCTATTTCTAGTGCTAACATTCCTGGAATTGCTGCTGCAACATGAATAGTATCAAATTCTTTAGAAATATTTATTAAACTATTAACTATCTCGTTGGCGATATTAGTAACCTCTTGCTGGCTAGATATATTGTTTTCATCAATAACATTCATTGATATTTTCATCCTATTTGACAAATTAAAATCTATCAAATCAGACTCATGAACTTTAAATGTACCTGAAATAGAAACTAATATCTCACTTGAATCATTTGTTTTTGATTCACAAAAATCTTCCTCGACGTTTATTTTTAGACTTTTCTTTTTTTTGACTTTATTTGGCAACAATTCAAATTCAGAGTTAAATCTATTGTAGTTTAGATACTTAATGTTGCTTTTATCTTCTAAATAAGTACCAAAAAGTACTGTATAGGGAATTGAAGCCATTGAAGTAAGATAAATATTATCTCTAAATGGATAATTATTAATTATTCTTGCTTCTTTACTAATGAGTTTATTCACCAATTCATTAGTTTCATTATTCATTTTCTGTAATTCTACTACCACCATAAAGTCGATACTACGCTCGTATATTACACCATTTCTAATGTTCTTTACTTTAAAATCATCATCAATTAATTCTTTTTTGTTGTTTTCACCTAATAAGTTAAAAACATGATGTTGCTTCTTTTCAAAGTAGTTCATAACAATACCCAGAATAACTAATATTAAACCTATAATATATAATAAATTGTTTGTAACTTCGGTAACATTAACATCTGGATTGATATAATTCATTAGAAAATCAATTTCTGAAGAAAAAATACCCAAACCACTCAATATTAACATTGTAGGTAAATCTTTGCCTTCATTCTTTGTAAAAATAGTTTTTAAAAAATAAATAAAAAGTACTATCCATATAAGAATACTTATTATATTATCTATATCCATTTTACACTCCTTATTCTTTCATAGTTTTAAAAAAACACGATAAAGTCCATATAATTGTGTAAAAGATAAAGGCCATGTAAGAGCCCTTTTACGGTACAATGTTTTTAACCACAAAAACATACCTAGGAGGACTTTACATGACCCAAGTACATTTTACACTGAACAGTGAAAAGGATCAAAGTACTATTGAACATTTAATAAAAGATGATGTGTCTAAAAACATTTTGTCCACAGTATTCAATCAATTGATGGAAACCAGTGAACAGAATACATTCAAACTGATGATTACGAACGATCCGACAATCATCAGAGTCAAAGAAATGAATACTATGAGCGAGATTTTACGACTCGTGTATGAACACTTGAATTAAAAGTGCCAAGAACACGTGACGGTGAATCCTCACCGATGGTGTTTGAACGTTATCAGCGAAATGAAAAAGCATTGCTTGCTTCCATGCTGGAGATGTATGTTTCGGGTGTTTCTATTCGTAAAGTCTCTAAAATCGTTGAAGCACTTTGCAGAAAATCTGTATCAAAATCCTTTGTTTCCAACCTCACTGAACAGCTAGACCCAATGGTCAGCGAATGGCAGAATCGTTCACTCTCAAGTATGAATTAACCTTATCTGATGACAGATGTTCTCTACATAAAAGTCCGTGGGGACCATCGAGTGCTTTCTAAAAGCTGTCATATTGGTATTGGAATAACCAAAGATGGTGATCGCGAAGTCATTGGCTTCATGATTCAAAATGAAGAAAGTGACGACACCTGGGTTATCTTCTTTGAACACCTCAAGGAACGCGGCTTACAAGGAACTGAACTCATCATTTCTAAAGGATTAGTCTCTGCGATTCGCAAGTCATTTACCAACGCAAGTTGGCAAAGATGTCAAGTTCACTTCTTAAGGAATATCTTTACGACCATTCCCAAGAAAAATTCAAAACCTTTTCGAGAAGCGGTGAAAGCTATCTTTAAGTTCACAGATATCGACTTAGCACGAGACGCTAAAAATCGACTTATTGCCGACTATATCGACCAAACCAAATACACAAAAGCTTGTGAGACCTTGGATAATGGCTTCGAAGATGCCTTTCAATATACAGTTATCGGCCATAGCCACAATAGGCTGAAAAGCACCAAGCTTCTTGAACGATTGAATCAAGAAGTACGACGAAGAGAAAAGATTATTCGTATCTTTCCTAACCGTGCATCAGCTAATCGGTTAATTGGTGCTGTCCTTATGGACACGCATGACGAATGGCTCAGCTCTACAAGAAAATATATTAAGTTTGATCAGTAAGAGAACGTTGAAACATTGTATAGTATTTTACACAAGATTATGGACTTGACTCATTAATTTTCGATTTCTTATTTCTAGGACTATCTTTGTTTATATCAAAAAACAGGCTAAAAAGAATAACTATAACTACAATTTCACTTAAAATCTGCACAATTTTTAGATTACTAAATTGAAAATTCGTTATTATATTTCCATAAATCAAAATCGAAATTAAAGAAAATTGCGATTTTTTCATATAGTTATAAGAAACACTATAAATAATTCCTAACAAATACATTGCTATTAAGACTCCTATAACAGAGAAGTTCATATAAGCAGCACCGAAAGTTTCTGGAGGCCAAGAAGATGGATATAATTTATCATACGATGTCGGTGGGCTTACATCATGACCTGCCGCCAATGTTCGAATATAAACACCATCATCTATTGGCGGTTTCTCAGGATATATTGATCTGGGGATAGGCGCATATAATAAATCCATATAGCTTTTACCCAACCAAATATTATCAACATTAAAATAATCCATTATAAATAATTGATGATCAACAAAACTTAATTGTTTAGTTAATTTATTTAGGTCATCGCCTGCTTCTTCTATCAAAACTTCTGGATTATTCATATATACCTCTATATCTTCAGGAGAAGTTCTTAAAATTGGAACTGCTAAAATATAAAATAGAATAATAGGTACTAATACTCCGACTTTTAATAGTAAATTTTTTATTTTATTAACACCAAAATTCCATATTAATAGACAATATATTATAAAAAGAAGAACACTTCTTCTACCTCCTAAAGAAGATGTCATAAAAAGAACTATAACAAAAAGAAAGAACAATATAATATACTTAAAAAAATTTTTTTTATATTTAAAAGTATATATATATATATATACTCCTATTGATAATAATCCCATTAACGACATTAGATAACCATTACCCGTAGTAAATGAGGCTCTTGTATTTAAATTATCAATCCAATTTAAAAAACCACCAGCTTGATTAAAGAATACTAAGTATGCAGAAAGACCGGTTAAAATAGACAAATAAGCTGCTAATTTATATTTATTATTAGACTCTTCATGAAACAAAATCGGTATTTTATTAGCAAACTTTTTTGCCTTTTTAGAATTTACACCTAGACCTAAAAAGAAAACACCTACACTTAATAAAAGGGTATATTTAAATATTGCCATTGGCAACTCAAATTCCGATATACGACTTTGAACACTAACATGGAGTAAATTATAATCAAAATGCAGTGATATCATATAAGGAACATTTGTAATAAATATAAATAACAACCCTATTGAAAGGGGAGAAAAAAATCTATCGTCATTTTTATTTCTAAATATAAAGTGAATTCCTAATAAAAAAAAAGTAAACATTAAAGAAATTAATAAAATCATTTTTTCACTCCAGTTATAGTAATAAAATTTTTAGTTTTTATTAGCTGTTTGTTCAAAAAATATATTTATGTAGTTATCATGTCAGTCAACTCCTTCTCTTATTTTTAATAAGTTAAAGTCCCTGGCTAATTCAATAAAGAAGAAAAAAACACAACACATTTACTTCAAAATCAAATCCTTTGTGGTACAAATATTGGAGACTAAATTATATTACTTGCCTTAAACCAAGTGTTGCCCTAACATTACTTAAAAAATAAGTTTAACTAATATCAGTCAAATATCTATTTAAACAAGATAATTTTATTCAACAAATAAGGTGTTTTTTTAATGACCAACATTTTTTAAGTTAGGCTACTATATGATTCAGTTACTAATTTGATGATAACTTTTTTGCAGGAATTCCTCCCCATACTGTATTTGGTGGTACATCTTTGATCACTACTGCATTAGCGGCAATTATAGAGTTTTCACCAATAACTACACCACCTAGTATACAGGCACCTGCTCCGATAATTACGTTATCTTTAATTGTAGGATAAAAATCAGTATTATATGCTGATTTTCCAGAGCCTTTTTGCCCCAAGGTTACATTTTGTCTAATTACAACATTATTTCCAATTACACAGCCGCCGCCAATAACTACACCTACACTATGTACAATAACCATATTTTTAGATATAACTGCCTGTGGATTAACTTCTATACTATTCAATAATACATTTAATCTAGTAACTAATAACGATAATAATTTTAGATCTAATTCATAGAGTTTATGAGCGATTCGATATAATATTATTGCTTGATATCCTCCAATGAAAATGAATCTATAGATTGATTTAATAATTGACATTTATTTAACCTCATACTTTGTGATCATTTTTTGCACATTCTCTTCCAATATTCATAATCATCATAAAATAAACTAAACTATACGCTACACTGATCAACATTAGATACATATATATGTTCATATCGTATATACTTGCTAATAAGAAAGCGAGTCCTCCAACTATAATTAATATAATTTGAAAGGTCATCTCTAAATGTTGCTTTTTTACAACTACATATGTACCATTTAAAGATAACGCTATGAATCTAAATGAAAACATGACACATAAAATTGTAATATAACGTCCAGCCTCAGCGTATCCTAACCCGAAAATAAATTCAGTAATAAATGGGGCAATAAAAGCGAGTAAAGAGAATATACTAAATGATATTATTGATAATTTTTTAACCGTATCCTTAAAAATAAAATACAGTGAATTACCATGTCTCTTTACATCACTAATTTTTTGCAAATATACTTTACTTAAATTATTCGAAATTAATATAAGTGGGATGCCTAATACTTTTACAGAAACCGAGTAATATCCTACTTCTTCTGAAGTAAATAAAGTTACTATGGACAACATAATCATAGTATAGGAAAAGGAATTTATAAATTGACTTGGTACAGAATAAATAATGTGATCTCTATATTTTTTGATTTTAATAAAAAATAATTTTATATTTTTTATATTAATATTTTTTCTTACATATAAAACACTTTTTTTAAAATAATATATTGGTGAAAATATTCGTCCTAATAGTAATCCTAACGAACCAATATTAAAAAAACCAGACAATAATTGTATTACACCCATAGTCGCAACTGTTGTGACTTCTGCTTTAGCCATATTATTATATTTTTTATAACGATTATCTTCACTCAAAAAAATATAATATAAACCAAATATAAATATTAAGATTGGATTCATTAAAAATAATAATATGAATTCTTTCGAACTATAATCAGTAAAAAAAGCACTCAACATAATAATTAGGATGTATAATATCGATACTAATAGCACAGAAATAACGCTGATTTTTATTATATCATTAGCTTCATCATCTTCTTCTGCAGTAACTATTAATAAATACAATTTTAATGATGCTATCGGAATAAATAAATTGGCAATTGAATATATATATGAATATATACCTAATTCTTCGGGAGAGATTAATCTTGTTAATATAGGTTGTATTAACAAATTGATCCCTTGACTTAGTATTGTCCCCATACCTAAAGATAAAAGTCCATTCCATTTACTATTTCTAATTTTTCTAAAGACATTATTCATAATATACCCTCATTTACATATAAAGTATTTATTCTAAAACAAATTAATTTTTTAGCTACTTATTCTCTGTTTTAGATAGTTTTCAATTAAGTAGTATTATTTCCCAAAATTGACAAACTTTTAACCATTTATATATGGTTCTCATTTTAAGTCTTTTTTAGAAATATTTAATAATTTTTGATAAAATATTTTCCTTCTTTTTGATAATTTTTCATTTGTGTACTCTTTTGCTTTTTGTATGTTCTCTTCACTCATCTTATTTAACTCATTCGGATTATTTATTAACTTCATTATTTTTTGAGTGAATCCATCTACATCCATAGGGTCAAATAAATAATTCTTTGAAAGTAATTCTGGTATACCATTTACCGGAGTAGATAAACATGGTAGTCCTACAGCCATAGCTTCTATGACAGCTCTTGGAAGTCCTTCAGCTTTTGTTGGAAAAACAAAAATATCTCCCATTAATAAAACTTTGCGAACATCCCCAGGACTTGGTAGTAGACCAGTAAATCTGACATAATCTTCTATACCATAGTCTTTAGCTAAGCACTCGAAATCATTTCTTTTAGTGCCATCACCAATAAACACAACTTCTACATTAAAATTATTTTCTCTTAATTTTTTTACTGTTTTTATCACTGTCCTATGGCCCTTAGATTCACTATTAATACTATTAGCAGTATGTACAATTGTATATTTACTCTTTTTCAAATCATATTTTCTAGGCTTGCTAAAATAATTAGTATTCAAATTAATCGTTGAATAATATGATTCAAACTTTTCTGGAGTTTCTCCTTTTAAATATGCAGTAGAAGGATATTGCGTCTGTAAATAATATTGGGTAACATACGAAACCCCATTAGCATTTAATGCAGCTTGTTTTAATTTTTCAGTATAATATTTTTGTGCTATTTTATTTTTACTGTAAGCATCATAAGGATCAGCTACAACTTCAATTGAATAAGGTTTACCTGTTTTTCTGTAAAATTCTAAGACAACACTAGAAACTACAGAAGGTAATCTAAAAATAGCAGTAGCAGCTCCTTCTATCGAATGCTTAGCCGCTTTTCTCAGTTCAAAATAATGTCGAATATAATCTTTCATTCCTCTTAAAAAGGGTAATTCAATTACCCTTAAGTTAGGTCCATCGACTCTTAAATAGTTTTCAGTATCTATCATATCTAGATGCTTAGTTCGAGAAACAACTGCTACTTTGTCAAAAACTTCTAAATATCTTTCCCAAAAATTATAACTATATATTGTTTTAGCCCAATATTTTCCATCAGGAGTTTTGTAGAAATGTGCATCCGCTACAACTAGTACTTCCATTATTTCTCACTCCAAACTACTCTATTCACATAATCAGTATAGCTAATAATAATTCTTAATACTTTTTCTGACACATTCGGCATACTATAATCAGCTACTAGTCTTAAAGTATCTCTTTCTTGTGTTTCAAGTACTTCTAGCCCTTGTAGGATACGTTCTTTATTCAGCCCTACCATCATTACAGAAGCCTCTTCCATTGCTTCTGGTCGCTCATGTGCTTCACGAATATTGAGTGCTTTAAAACCCATAATGGATGATTCTTCACTAATTGTGCCACTATCACTTAGAACTGCCTTTGCGTTTAATTGTAGGTTATTATAATCAGTGAATCCCATTGGTTTCATTAATTGGACTAAGTCATTGAATTCAATATTTAATTCTTCGACGCGTTTCCGTGTTCTTGGATGAGTACTTACAATAACTGGCATCTGATATTTTTCAGCTACTGCATTTAAAGAATCTACTAAATTGTAAAAATTACGGTCTGAATCAATATTTTCTTCTCGATGTGCAGAGACAACAAAATATTGATCTTTTTCTAAATCAAGCTTTTTATAGCTCTCTGCTGATTTAATATCATCCATTTTACCTTGTAATACTTCATACATTGGACTACCCGTTTTTATAATCTGATCAGCTGGTAATCCTTCGGCTAATAAATACTCACGCGCAATATCACTATATGTTAAGTTAATATCAGCTGTATGATCAACAATCTTTCGGTTTGTTTCTTCTGGAACACGTTGGTCAAAGCATCGGTTTCCAGCTTCCATATGAAAAATCGGGATTTGTTTTCTTTTTGCCGCCACAGCAGTTAAACAAGAATTTGTGTCACCTAAGACCAATAAAGCATCAGGCTTTACTTCATCTAAAATAGGATCAATTTTGATAAAGATATTTCCTATTGTTTCAATTGCTGTTCCTACTGCTGCATTTAAAAAATAATCCGGTTTGTCTAAGCCAAAATCATCAAAAAATACTTCATTTAATTCGTAGTCATAGTTTTGGCCTGTATGTACTAGTGTATGATCAATCGCTTCTGACTCTTCTAATTTTTGAATAACTGCAGATAGTCGAATAATTTCAGGACGTGTACCAACTACAGTCATTACTTTTAATTTTTCCATGTTTTAAACCTCCAAATGAAATGTGTCTGGGTTATCTGGGTCAAACATTTCATTAACCCACATGACGGTTACCATGTCTGTTTCCCCAATGTTTTCAATAGAATGTGTATACCCTGTTGGTATATCTACGACTTCTAATTTATCACCAGATGCTTTATACTCAATAACTTTTTTTGAAAATGGCTCTCTAAAACGAATAACTCCTGTACCAGAAACAACTAAAAATTTCTCGTTTTTAGTGTGATGCCAATGATCTCCCTTAGTAATACCAGGTTTTGACACATTGATCGATACTTGTCCGGCATAAGGAGATTTAACAAATTCGGTAAAATGCCCTCTTTCGTCTTCGTGCATCACTAGAGGATAACTAAAATTATCTTCCGGTAGAAAATTCAAATATGTACTATACAATTTATTTGTAAATGCATTATTTAAGTCAGGGATTATCCGATTATTACGTGATTCTTTAAATGATTGGATCAGGTCAGCAATCTCACCTAAGCTAACTGTATGTGTAACAGGCACAATGTTGTAACCATCTTTTTTACTATCTTCCTCATTCATTGTATTAATAAAAGCATTAACAACATCATCTATATAAGCTAAAGTTAGTTCCGTCTTTGGATCATCTACACTAATTTCTATCCCTCGTGCCACGTTATAACAAAAAGTTGCAATTACACTATTATAATTGGGTTTAGACCATTTACCAAATAAATTAGGTAAACGAAAAACGTAAGTATCTACGTCATTATCTTTTCCGTATTTAAATACCAATTCTTCAGCTAACTTTTTACTCTTTCCATAGGGATTATCTAATTCTGCTTGAATTGAGCTAGATAGTAACACCGGAATTATATTATTATTGTCAACTAATTTATCTAATAATTTCTCTGTTAAATCAGCATTTCCTTCAATAAATTCAGCGTCATCTTTAGGACGATTCACACCCGCAAGATGAAATACAAAATCTGCCTTCTTTGTATATTCTTCAAAATCAGACTCAGAAGAGTCTAGAGTATATAAAAACAAATTATAATTTTCATTTTGTTGTAAAGTTGCTACTAAGTTTTTACCAACAAAACCATTGGCACCTGTAATTAATATATTCATTATTTATTCTCCCATTTAGACAATTCATCTTGGATATAATTAATTTCAAGTAATTTTTCTGCTAGTTCATCCGCATTTAATTGGTAAGTATTATCTGAATTAAACTCATCTTCTAGTCCTTTTGGTTTTCCTTCTTCAAAGTACTTACTATAATTTAAATCTCTATTATCAGCTGGTACCCGATAGAAGTTGCCCATATCTATTGCATTGACGCCTTCTTCTTTCGTGAGAAGAGTTTCATATAATTTTTCTCCGTGACGAATACCAATATGTTTTTCCTCAGGAGATGTACCAAATATTTTATTTACAGCATCGATTAATACACGAATTGTACTCGCAGGAGCTTTCTGTACCATAATATCTCCTTGGTCAGCATGTTCAAAAGCAAATAAGACTAAATCTACAGCTTCATCCAAGCTCATCATAAATCTTGTCATATCTTGATCAGTGACTGTAATTGGTTTTCCTTTTTTCATTTGTTCAATAAATAAAGGTATAACACTTCCTCGTGAAGCCATGACATTTCCATAACGAGTAACAGATATCTTTGTTTCAGAAGGGTCAATATTTCGAGACTTAGCCACTGCTACTTTTTCCATCATCGCTTTCGACGTTCCCATAGCATTGATTGGATAAGCAGCTTTATCTGTAGAAAGACATACTACATTCTTAACCCCTTCATTAATAGCAGCTGTTAAAACATTGTCTGTCCCTTGCACATTCGTACGAACTGCTTCCATCGGGAAAAACTCACAAGAAGGAACTTGTTTTAATGCTGCGGCATGAAATACGTAGTCTACTCCTCTAACAGCATCTCGAATACTTCGTGGATCACGCACGTCGCCTATGTAAAATTTAATTTTTGAATTATTATATCTTCTCCGCATGTCATCTTGTTTTTTCTCATCCCGAGAAAAAATTCGGATTTCTTTTAAGTCACTATCTAAAAAACGTCTTAGAACAGCATTTCCGAAAGAACCTGTTCCCCCTGTGATTAATAATGTTTTATTTTTGAACAATTATATTCCTCCTGTTGTATACTATTCAAAATGCTTCATTATAATATTATATGAATTTTCCGTAGTGTAATTGGTTAATAAATATTCCCAAGCATTTTGTCCTAATTTTACTAAATCTTCTTCATCAGATAGTTTGATAACAAGTTTGTTAAAAACCTCGCTATTTTCACTTAAACACCAATAGCCAAATCCACCCTCTTGTATAACTTCTCCAATATCAGTATTCGGATCAGTAGCAGCGAGTACAGGCATTTTTGCTTGCATATAAGAGAGTAACCTTGAAGGAAAATTTGGTATTGTAAATTTATTATCAAGGAAAATCAAGCCTACATCTGAAGAATATGCTAATAAATCATAATCAGATTTAGGTAAAAATTCTAATAACTTAGCATTTTTTATAGAATTTAATTTAAAAAACTCTTCTAATTTATTGAATTCAGTTCCCGAACCAACAATCACAAAATATGAATTGTTGTTTTCCTCGTTCTTTTTTATACATTCTATTAAAAAATCTATTCCTTGAGGTTTCCCTAGATTACCACCATAAATAAATATTTTTTTATTTAGAGGTAACTGATATTTATTGCGGATTCTTATTTTTTCTTCTTCAGTTATACTTACTTTTCTTGGTTGAATTGTATTAGGCGAAACTTCAACAGTTTTTTTCAAAATATTATTATTTTCCAATATATAACGAGAATTTGCTTCCGACATAGTTCCAATATAATCAGAGATTTCATAAAGCTTTTTCTCTTTATTTCTAAACATTTTATGTATTAATCCATTTTCTTTAATCATATTTAAATCTAATGCATTTTGAGGGAAAATATCTTTAAGGAGTAAATAAGATTTAGCATTGTCTCGTTTTTTTATAAACTTCACCACTTCATAAAAAGTGATAGGTGGTGTAGAATATAATACTAAGTCAAATTTTACATTATTATAGTATTTTTTTATTGCATTCAAATACTGCTTTTCAATTAATAGTGTAGAAATCCCTTTTTCAAGCAAATTAACTTTTTTAATATTCCCTATTTTGATCTTCAGAAGATTAATCCCATCAATTTTCTCTAAAATTGTTGGTAATTTGGTTCTTCTTTCTCTAGCAGCTGCAACATAAACATTATGTCCCTTATCTCGAAATTTTCTTAATAAATCTGTATATATTCCACTCTCAGAAATTTCTTCTAAACGTCCAATCGATAAAAATAGGATATTCATTTCTTTGCACCTAAATCTAATTCATTAATTATTATTAAATCATTAAATTTCATCATATAATTTTTTTCATCATAGTTATTTAATTCTTTTTTATTTTCTTTGTGACTTAAATTATTAATAATTTGTGTTGGTATATTTACTCCCACTTCATAAGCATGTGGATAACCTCCACCAAAACGAGGATTTACTTCTGAAATATAATATTCGTTATTTACTTTAAAAATATCAATATCGATAATGCCTTTATACCCAGCTACTTTCACAAAATCTTTAACAAGATCTAAAAGCTTGTCATCGATCACTGAAACAGATTTGTCTGTTTCACCAGCCCGCATTTTCAACTTTTCTTTTATAAAAGCACTGACTAATTCACTAGAGATAAGGTCTATATAAACATCTACTCCGTATTCAATCCCATCCATATATTCTTGAATCATTAAATTATCATATCTTGAGAATAATAATTCTAATTCTTCTTTAGAATGAACTTTGTTGATATTGATACTGGCACTACCTTCAACAGGTTTTACAAAAACAGGAAAGTCAATAACTTCAACACTATAGTCTTTGAAAAAGGTTTCTAAGTCTACATAACACTTCATAGAGTTAAAGCCATTGTTTTTTAAGAATTCATTAAAATCGTATTTGTTAAAGCTTCTCTCTATTACGTCATAGTCAGAAACAATCGGTGTAGTACCTATATCTAAGAATTTTTGTTTATTTTTAGCAAGTACAGAAAGTTCTGGATCAATTAAAGAAAGTACTCCTGTTATATTGTATTCTTTACATATTTCTAAAATACGTTCTAAATATCCAGGTTCATCTACTCGTGGAACAATAAAATGTTCATCTGCTTCATATAATGCCGGAGCTAATTCACTACTATCTGTTGCAAATACTTTTCCCTTATTGTCTAATTCATCTTTAAAATATTGAACAATCTTATTTCTTGTACCACAACTTAAAATTAGAATATTAATATTCGAGTCCATAAGTTACTCTCTTTCTTTAATCGTTAATAAATTTTTCCATGATAAGTAAATCATAGTATTTTCCATCGATATATCTTTCATCACTCAATTTTCCAACGGTTTCAAATCCTAACTTTTCCCATAAACTCACAGCTTTACTATTGTTGTTCACAACTTCTAACTTCAACTTACGTAAATTAAGATAGTTTATAGCAAAATTTTCTAACAGACTATGCGCTTCTGTAGCATAGCCTTTACCTCTATGTTGCTGGTTACCAAGATAAAGTCCTATTTCTGCAGTACGATGAATCCAATTTATTCCGTAAAGTCCAATCATACCAATGGGTATATCATTAAAAGTAGATATTATATATCTTTTATTATTACCAGTTAAATCTATCATAGATTCCATCCATTTAGATTGTTGGTCAATCGATACTGGATTATAACCGCCACCTAAAAATTTAAACGTATCTTCATCGTTTTTCCAAGTATTTAAAATATACAAATCTCTTAACACGATAGGTCGCAGATAAATATTTTCTCCCTTAATCATCATTTACTCCTTTAACTATAAATGCTATCTTGTTCAAAAACTTTTACTACAGTATTAATCAGTATTTTTAAGTCAAATAATAATGAAAAATTATTAATATACTTTAAATCAACCTCTATTCTATCAGGCCACGAAACCGAATTTCGAACTGTTGTCTGTGTTAGACCGGTAATCCCAGGCTTAAATGTAAATCTTTTTTTATATTTATCCGGATAATTTCGATAACCATCATAAGGAAAATATGTAACAGGTGGTCTTGGGCCGACTAAACTCATATCTCCCAAAAGAACATTAAATAGTTGTGGTAGTTCGTCTAAACTTGTTTGTCTCAAGAAATAGCCAACTTTCGTTATCCTATTATCCTGTTCATTTTTTACAGTTAGACCATCACCAATGTTTTCCGCATTTTCCACCATCGTTCGAAATTTATATATATTGAACGGTTCTCCAGCTTTTCCTAATCGCTCTTGCTTAAAAACAATCTCTCCCTTAGAGTCTATCTTAATTGCAATAGCGATTATTAATAATATAGGAGATAACAAAATTATAGCTATGGCAGATAATAAAAAATCTATAATCTGTTTTATTATTAACTGTAGTTTCATTAAAATATACCTCTTATAATTTGAACCACTCGTTCTAAATCTTCATCTGTCATTTTCGTATCACTTGGTAGACATATACCTTTTTCAAAATATTCTTCAGAAACCTCTCCGCCTACTGAATCATATTTTGAAAATACAGGTTGGATATGCATTGGTTTCCAAACGGGTCGTGATTCAATATTTTCTTCTTTCAGTGCATCCATAATCATTGTTGGGGTCACTTCATCTGAATCAATTAAAAGAGTACTTAGCCAAAAGTTTGCTCGTTCATCTTCCATTTCATCTATAAATGAAATTTCTTCGATATCGGCTAAACCTTTTTTATATGTATTAAAAATATGACGTTTTTGTTGGACGCGATCTTCTAAAACTTTTAGCTGGCCGCGGCCAATCCCTGCAACGATATTGCTCATGCGGTAGTTGTAACCAATTTCTTCATGTTGGTAATGTCTCTCTGGTTCACGTGCTTGTGTCGCCCAGAATTTTGCTTTTTGTATGCCTTCTTCATTATTTGAAACAAGCATACCGCCACCAGAAGTCGTGATTATTTTATTTCCATTAAATGAAAAAATACCATAATCGCCAAATGCACCTGTCCATTGATCTTTATAAATAGTTCCTAAACTTTCAGCAGCATCTTCAATTAAAGGTACATTGTGTTTCTCACAAATTGCTTTAATTTCATCGATTTTTGCTGAAAGTCCATATAGATGGACAATTAGCACAGCTTTTGGTGTGTATTTCTCAAAAGCTTCTTCTAATAATTTTGGATCCATATTCCAGTTTCCTGGCTCTGAATCGATAAATACCGGTTTTGCTCCTTCGTAAACGATCGGGTTAGCAGTTGCAGAGAAAGTAAGACTTTGACAAAATACAATATCTCCTTCACCGACACCCACTGCTTTTAGAGCTAAATGAATCGCCGCGGTACCAGAAGATAATGCGGTAGCATGGTCAATTCCCACCATTTCTGCTAGTTCTTCTTCAAATCCATCAACGTTTTTACCTAAGGGAGCAATCCAATTTGTATCAAAAGCTTCTTGTACATATTCTTGTTCATAGCCTTCATCACTCATGTGAGGCGAAGATAAAAATATTCTTTCCATACCATCCCTGCTTTCTACTTAAAGTTCTTTACATTTCAGTCAACGGTGATAAATTTAATCCTAAGTCTTCGATCTTCATACTGTTCTCTTCATTAGTATTATTCGCAAATGTCACTAAGACCTCTTTCAACTCTTCATCGGTTAAATCATCTAATGAACGAATAAAGGCAAAGACTTGGTTCAATGGTAAATTATGTACTTTGCCGACAAAGATTTTTTCAAAGACTTGTTCATTGGTATTTTCGTCTGTTGCGAGTAATTCTTCATATAATTTTTCACCAGGACGAATACCCGTTTCAACGATTTTGATTTCACTTTCAGAATGGCCACTGAGCCACACCATTTGACGCGCGAGATCGACAATTTTGACCGGTTCTCCCATGTCTAAGACAAAAATTTCGCCGCCATCCGCTAATGCACCTGCTTGAAGGACCAAACGGCTTGCTTCAGGAATGGTCATGAAATAACGCGTCATGCGGAAGTCGGTGACTGTGACCGGCCCGCCGTTTTCAATTTGTTCTTTAAAAACGGGAATAACGGAACCACTCGAGTTTAAAACATTTCCGAAACGAACGGCTTCGAATCTGGTTCGGCCGGTTTCATTCAAACCAGTAACAACCATTTCGGCAATCCGCTTGGTCGCGCCCATCACGTTCGGTGGATTGACTGCTTTGTCGGTAGAAACCATCACAAAAGAATCAACATCCGCTGCTTTCGCCGCTTCTGCGAGGTTCTTCGTCCCATAAACATTGTTTTTTACCGCTTCACGCGGGTTGGCTTCCATCATCGGCACATGTTTATGTGCTGCCGCATGATAAACTAAATCCGGCTTAAAGTGACGCAAGACTTCAAAGATGCGCTTGCGATCTTGAATGTCTGCGATAACAGGTTCCACTTCAAAGGTGCGGTTCGGCCACTGTCTTAATTCGCGGTCAATGCTATAAATGGAGAATTCACCGTGTCCCAGTAAAATAATTCTTTCGGGGTTAAAACCGGCAACTTGGCGGCTGATTTCAGAACCAATCGAGCCCCCTGCTCCTGAAACAAGCACGGTTTTACCAGCGATTTGTTCTTGGATCGCTTCCATATCTAATTCTACTTCATCACGGCCGAGTAAGTCCGCCACTTCAATTTCTTTAAACTCATCGAGTTGATAATCTCCCGATAAAATATCTTCTATGTAAGGCATTTGGTTCGTTTTTACATTCGTTTTGCGCGCTTCCGTTAAAATGAACTGCATATCCTCATTGGATAAGGAAGGTATCGCAATCGTAATTTGTTCGACATCATATTGTTCCACCACTTCTTTTAAATCAGAAGTCGCCCCAATGACAGGATAACCATAAAGTGTGGTGTTTTGCTTGTCGGGCTGATCATCTAAGAAACCAACGACTTCTACATCTGGACGGTTACGCAAACCATTCACGTACATCGCTCCCCCGTCCCCGGCTCCAATTAATAAAGTCCGCACAGGATCGAATGCGGTATATTCATTATTTTGTAGTTTTCGTTGGTGTTCAATCCACAAACGCCATACAATACGGCTAGCGGGAATAATAATGACCGAAAGAATAAAAGCAGCGAGTACATAACGAAAACTCACACCATCCGCAAGCACCGTATAGATCAGCGTTCCCAGCACAAAAGAAACCGTGACGAGCAGGATATGGTTAATGGTTTCACGGATACTCGTAAAGCGATTAATTTTATCAAACATTTTGACAAAGTAACCTAAAATCACATAAGACAAACTCACTAAGACAACATGGACAATAAAGGTCCGGTTTGAAATTTCAATTAAAGGATATAAAAAGAAATAAGAACAAATATGTGATGCGATAATGACTAAAGCATCAAAAAGCATTAAAGTAACACGTTTCGCATTACGACTCATCGGACACCCTCCTTCTAAAATAAACCAAAGAATCGTTTTTTCTTTTCGATTTTGCGCGGTTCTGGAACCACAACCGGATCCCCATTCACTAAGGCGCGGGTGGTCTGGTCGAATGCTTTCGCTTTTTTGGCTCCAAATTCATCCATCAATTTTTCATACGCTTCTTTCATATGAAATTTTCGATTGGTGGTATTATGTGCATCAGAAGCGATAAAGTGGACCAAGTCGGCTTCAATCATCTGATGACTTATTTTTTCAATTTCTTTCCCAAATGCACCCAAATAACTCGCAGCGGTCACTTGCGCGAGGATTCCGCGAGATACAAAATCATATAAGAGATTGGGATCTTTTAAAATCGCGTGATTTCGTTCAGGGTGAACAATAATCGGAGTAATTTGAGCGGTTTGCATTTCGTAGAATAGCCGTTCCGCATAAGCCGGAACTTCTGGGGTCGGAAATTCAATCAATACATACTGTTCTAATTCATCAATAAAACAAATTTCGTTTTCATTTATATTTTGTAAAATTTCACCATGGAGACGTACTTCTTGTCCGGGGAAAATCGTTAAAGGAATTTCATTCTCATCCAGTCGGGCTTGTAGTTCCTCCACAAGCGGCACGACGACTCCTTTCGGATTGATCCAGCTCCGGTTCATATGATGCGGAGTTGCTAAGATGTGCGTAATGCCTTCATCAACAGCAAGACGAGCCATTTTTAATGACTCGTCCCAATCGCGTGCTCCATCATCGGTTCCAGGTAAAATATGACAATGTAAATCAATCATTTTTTATCACTCTTTAATCAGATTCATAGTAATAATAAGCTTCTGCATCTAACTCTACTTTATTCATAATCGTTCCTAAGACATTCGCATTCACTTTTTTCAAACGTTCTGCCGCATCATGAACCTCTTCTTTTTTGACTTCTCCTTCTGGTATAACAAAGAGAGTCCCGTCCACTTTTGATGACAGAATTTGAGCATCTGTAACAGCTAATACTGGCGGGCTATCAAAAACGACTAAGTCATATTGTTGTTTCATTTCCTCTATTAGTTCTGTCATTCGATTTGAGTTTAACAATTCCGAAGGATTTGGTGGAATTGGTCCACAAGTTAAAAAGGATAAGTTCTTTACTGGTGATTGTTGAACAACATCTTCTAATAACAAGTCACGATTCGTTATTAAATTCGCTATCCCTTGGCTTTTTTCAGATTTAAAAATCTTATGAATTCGAGGTTTTCTCATATCTGTTTCTACCACTAAAACACGTGCGTCCTCAGCCGCAAAAGCAGCTGCTAGATTTACGGCAACAGTAGTCTTCCCTGATTCGGCTGTCGATGAGGTAACAAGTAGCGTTTGTATTTTTTTGTCTACCATCGAAAATTGAATATTCGTTCGAATAGAGCGGAATTCTTCAGATACAATTGAAGTAGGATTATCCGCAACGATAACGCCCGCTTGCTGATTTCTATTTCTTCTATTTTTTAAAGACATTATTTCTGCTCCTTACACTCTACGTCGAGTACGTTTTAAAGTAGATTCCGTTTCTTGATCCGATTTTTGATCTAGATCTTGGTTAACTGGTAATTGAGTTTTAATTGCTAAGTCTTCTTGATCAAAAAGTTTTATTTGACCTAAGTTGTTCCAACCAGTAATTTCTTGAGCAACTTCTTCTGATTTCACTGTGTTATCCGTTAATTCACGAATAAAGGCAAGTCCAATACCAATCATGGCTCCGAGTAACACACCGATGACAATGTTCAATAAATTATTCGGTGATGCGGCATCCATATTCGGCACGGCTGCAGAAATAATTGTCACATTATCAACATTCATCATATCGTAAATGTTTTCTTGGAAAACAGCGGCAACTGTGTTGGAAATCTCAGCTGCTTCATAAGGATTCTCACTTTGTGCTAGCACTGAAAATACTTGAGAGTCCTCATTCACTTGGACGGAAATACTTTCACGCAAGTCATCTGGCGTTGCATCAAGGCCCAACTCTTCAATTACAGGGTCTAAAACAACGTCATTTCGAATAATATCTTCATATGTACTGATTAACGAGAGACTCGTTGTAATATCTTGTTGCGAAACAGCTGAGGTTTCATCCGATGTTTGTGTGACTAAAATTTCCGTCGATGATTCATAAGTGGGTGTCACTAAAAAGAATGTATAAATTGCCGCAATCACGGCTGCTCCTAGCGTTGTAATGATAATTAGTTTGAAATGTTTCTTTAAGATATCAAACAGTTCAACTAAACTAATTTCTTCTTCCATTAAAACCTTCCACTACCTTCCCAAAATTCAAATTTATTTGTTTATGTATAATGGCAAAACTCGATTCTATTCTACAGTGTGCAGATACAATATTGTACCTGCACACTGTAGAATATATTAGCATACTATATTGTATAAGACCATAAGATTTCACACTTTTTCTCATCATTTTCTAAACTTATGATACCTACAAGGTTTTAGACGCTAATTTTTTGGTCATTAAAATTTATTCAAAATTTTATCACTCCTTCATTGTAACACTTTGTAATAAAAAGCAAAGGTCTTTTACAAGTTTTTTCATATTTATAAAATACTATTTATGAAAAATTAAATGATATTAATTCAATTTTATTGATAAGAAGCGATTTATAATAAATATAATCAGCAACTATACCAAAATATAAACAATAAAAGCACATTAAAGTTTTTAATAAAAAAAGAGGACATCTTTTATCAGACTCCTCTCGGTATATTTTTCATTCAATTTTAAGCGCGTAGTTCTTCGGTAAATGTCTCCCGCTCTGTAAAAGGAATCACTGTTATTCCTTCGTTCGACATTAATGAAAGAATTGGACTCTCAATTTTTTTCTCTTGATTGTTTATGAAAGTATAGAAGACAGTATTCGGCTTAACAACATTCCTTGTATATTTGACATCTGTTGCTAATACCTTAGCGTACATTTCATTTTTTGGAGAGGCTAACACTTTAATCAGTTTATCTGGGATATTTCGCTTCTGACTTCCAGGAATTGAAAATTCGTACTTATGAGACATACCTGTTGTGCCAACAAAAGAGGCGTCCTCCAATGCTCGAATATCATTTGAATCAAAATAAGCCTCGACATCTTCCAAGAACAATGTTTTGGTTCTTTTAGTGGCGGTTAAAAACATATCATTTGTAAATAACATTGCTTGTAACAAGCGATGTTTATCGTTCGAAAAATTCTCCATCGTAGAGTCAATATAAAGAAAATTATTACGCTCGTCATAGTTTACTCCATAGGATGTTAACTGACTAAAAAATATATTTTTACGATTTTTTGAACGAGTAATAGAAATGCCTTCCGCTTCTAAATCATCTAAAACGTAGCCGCCATCCGTTATTTTTAATTTATCCTTTGATTCAGGTATGACATACAGAATAATTGAATCATTATGTCGATCATAAAAAGGAGTATCAATTCTAATAACATCATTATTAAGTGTTGAAAATATAATTTCTTCTTTTAACCACTTATGATATTCCTTTGACCATTCAGTCGCTGTAACCATTCCTATCACCTCCATAATATGAGCGTTAATCATAAGTAACTTATTAACTGCTTCAACCTATAATAAGTAAAGTAAGATCTATTCTCTTAATATTAATATACAGATCCTACAATTACAAATATTATCCGAATCTATATTCGCTTATATTTTACCCCTTTTAATTCAAAAGTCGATTTTATTTTCCTGAAGGGATCTCCAAGATTCGTGTACTGAGTATTGTTGTAAAAACCAATGCGCTCGAAGTGCTTATTTAAGTGACGAAAGACAGTGCTTTTTGAAACTTCTCCATCAAAAAAATCGGTAAGAGTCGTGGTTGTCAAGTTTCTTTGATGATAAATGACCCCATATTCACAGATCGTCCGCACAATTGCTTCTTCCCGCGGTTCATATAAGCCACACGGACAAACGAGATACTTTTTCGTTAACTTTGCTTCAAAGCTGTTACAGTCACTACAACAAATTCCTTGACGTACGTTCTTTTTAATTTCCGAAGGGATAACTCGTTCTTTACTGGGTCGTCCGATTTCAAAGGGCTCCAGCGTGGTTAAAATTGCTTCAAGATTTATAGGCACATTGAAATGACTTCTTTCTATGCGTGTCAGTTTTCGCAAATAGCTTTGCAGTTCATTTAGCATGTTGACATCAATACCGGAGACCGTATCATGTAGTTCAACATGATTGTTGATTCCCACAAAAGAAAGCACTCCTTGAACATGCGGTGACTGAGGTCGCTGATTCAATATTTCTTGCAGATTGGTGGTAGACTTCTGAGTTTGGCTGAAAGGATTATGACTGATGACTTGCCCATTACGTAAGCATTGATTGTTCAGCAGCTCCAGCTTCCCCGAATAATTTTTCACTTCGAATGCATGCACCCCCAGATGCGTTACTAACAAGACATCACATTCAAATTCCCCGTAATAATCCAACCATACATTCCGAAAAACAGTCCAATGCGGTGCTCCATTTGCTTCCAAATAATGAAGGAGCCGCTCCTCTCCTCGAACGCCTTTTTCTAGTAAATACAAATCATTTTTATACTTTTTATGGTGGTCTAAACCCCCTCGTTTGTCTATTTCTCGGAGCACTTCTAACTTCGTCGGTCTTGGTTCCAGTTCTAGTTGTCTTTTCGTCTTCATTTGTTTCAAAACAATCCCCCCTACTATATATATTGACCAAAAAAACGAAATTTCACGAAAAAAGTTTAATTTTTTTGCTGGAGTGGGTTTTTCGTGTCACAAGTGGAGAGATGTGACATGCGAATGAGTGGTTGCTCTTCACAGATGGGGTGTTGTGACACGTAGTTGGGTGATTGCTCTTCACAGACTGGAAGTCGTGACACGCACATAGGTAATTGCTCTTCACAAAGATGAAGATGTGAGGCGCAAACGCTGCGCGTCGAGTCACAAGTCGCTTGTTGTGACTCACCCACCCGCAAATCGCCACAAAAAAATAGCCCTCGAGAAACACCGGCAGTGTTTCCAGAGAGCTATTCTCTTCATTTTTAACGATTTTCAAAAATTTCTTGTACGCGTTCGTAACTTTCAACAGTTCCGATGTCATAGCGGTGACCTTCGAAACGGAAAGCGTGGATCGGTTTTTGTCCGAGTAAGAACGGGATGAAATGTCCTGGCGCATCAGGATCATGGCCCGCTTCTAAATATTCTTTAAATTTAGGCAGCGTTTCTTTTTGGTATAAGTAAAACGCTGGGACCGCATATTCTGATTTCGGATTCTCTGGCTTTTCTTCAAAAGAAAGCACTTTAGAGTCCTCATCCAATTCGACAATCCCGGCACGTTTTAATTGGGCTTCGTCTTCTTCCGCATAAGCCGTGATCACATCGGTACCCACTTCTTCAAAATAGTTAGCGAAGTCAGATAATTCAAAATCAAATAAATTATCCCCCGCTAAAATCATTAAGTCATCGTCAACATCCAGTTGTTCAATCACAAACTGAATATCGCCAATCGCCCCTAAACGATTGTCGTTCGTTGTGGTGCCGTCATTGACTACGGTCAATTTTTTGGAATAGTCTGCGTCTTCGGTCCACTCTTCAAAATGACCCGCAAACTTTTCGTTGGTAACGATAATGATTTCATCGATCGCATCGACTTTTTCCATTTTTTCGACAATATGATCTAAAATGGATTGCCCCGCCACTTCTAATAAAGGTTTGGGGGTATTTTTTGTGAGCGGGTATAAGCGCGTTGCGTAACCCGCGGCTAATACTAAAGCTTTCATTAACTTAATTCCTCCAAGTTATCGACATAGCTGACACCGTCGGCTGTTTTTACGAAGTTCACTTCGTATTTGTCCGCATACTCTGGATGTTCTTTTGGAAAGACTTCATCAATTCTCGCTTTGATTTGATCTTTATATTTAGGATCAATAATTCCAATCACGGAACCACGGAAACCCGCACCACTTGGACGTGCACCATAGACACCATCTGTTTCGCGTAAAACGTCAAAAATAGTGGCCATTTCTGGAATGCCTGTTTCATAGTTATTGAACGTACTGTCCCCAGAAGCAAACATTAATTGACCAAACGTTTCAATGTCCCCGTTGGCCCATGCTTCTTTTCCGCGTTGCACGCGTTCTTGTTCGGTATAGAAATGTTCTGCTCGACGGCCAAAGCGTCCAGGAATTTCACTTCTATATTTATCATAAAGTTCACGTGAGATATCACGTAAACGAACATCTTCAAGCGCTGGTGCATCATCACTCGAAATACCATCCAACTCTTGGATAATCCAGCCCGCTACGCGACACTCATCGGTGCGGTTGTTGAAACCAGAATCGGTTAATTGTTGAGTAACTCCTGAGTAGACAACGACGATTTCATATTCAGGGAAGTCTTCCCCTTTTGGTACTAAATCGTATTCATTTGTTTTACAATCCATCACCATCAAATGGTTGTTTTCACTTAAGACGTTGGAAGATTGGTCTAAAATTCCATTCTTAAGGCCCATAAAACCTGTTTCGGCTTCTGAATTGTATTTAACTAATTCAAGTTTGGACAGCTCAATATCGTTCACATCACATAAAGCCATTAAGTATGCTGAAACAACTGCTGCGGAAGAACTTAAACCACCGATCGGTAATTCTCCACGCAACACGCCGTTAATCCCTACTTTTAGATCAAAATCTTTTTGTAGTGAAGCCACCGCTCCACGTAAGTAGTTCCCCCAGAATCCAGGAATGAAGTCTAATTCTTCATCTAAATCAAAATATTCTTCTCCCGGGAAATCAATACTAAATACATGAACTTTTCCTTCTTTATTCGGTGAATAAGCTAAATTAACACTTGCTTCAATGGCCATCCCGGTGACGAATCCACCCTGATGGTCGGAGTGCGCGCCAATGGGACACACACGTAAGGGCGACCGTACAGCACGGATATCGCCATTATCAAATCTACTTTTGTATTCTTCTATTAATGTAGTCATATCATATTCCTTTACTTTCATAGTTATGTTAAATTTCTTATTTTATTACGCATATTTAATTGTAACATACTCTGTTTTCATTTAGATAATAAATCCTTTAATTTTTTATCCCTACACGTTCATTCTCTTCTCATCGTTCACTTGAAACCTTCATTTATGATATACTGAATGTTCATTATGGAGAGGAGAAAGAATGATGTCAGCCAAGCAGTATATTAACCGAGTCCTTCAAATCGTTGAAGAAAAACATGCCGATAAACCCGAATTTATCCAAGCAGTGAATGAATTTTTCCCGAGTTTGGAACCTTATTTAACCGAACATCCGGAAATTGAAGGCCATAACATTTTAGAATTAATTGTTGAACCAGAACGTATTATTCAATTTAGAATTCCCTGGGAAGATGACGCCGGTCAGTGGCAAGTCAACCTCGGGTGGCGCGTACAGTACAACTCCGCTTTAGGCCCGTATAAAGGGGGGATTCGTTTTGACCCAAGTGTTAACGAAAGTATTCTGCGTTTTTTAGGCTTTGAGCAGATCTTTAAAAATGCCTTAACGAGTTTACCTTTAGGGGGTGGTAAAGGGGGCAGTGACTTCGATCCACATGGAAAATCACAACGTGAGATTATGCGTTTCACCCAGAGCTTCATGTCGGAATTACAAAAGCACATCGGCCCGGATATTGATGTGCCGGCTGGAGATATTGGTGTTGGCCATCGTGAAATTGGTTATATGTATGGTCAATATAAACGCTTGAACCAACCAGAACCCGGCGTTTTAACCGGAAAACCGACCAACCAATGGGGTAGTTTTGGCCGAACCGAAGCGACCGGTTACGGTTTAATCTACTTTGCTGAAAATGCACTTTGGGATTCAGACGAACGCTTGAGCGAAAAGAACGTCGTAGTTTCCGGAACCGGTAATGTGAGTACCTACACCGTCGAAAAAGCAACACAATTAGGCGCTAAAGTCATTGCCGTCTCCGATAGTCAAGGTTACGTCGTCGATGAAAATGGCGTGGACGCAGAAATCTTGAAGAAACTATCCGCGCGTGGAAGTGGCGCTTTGAAATATTATAGCGAATATCAGCCAGATTCTACTTATTATGAAGACGTGTCCGTTTGGTCGGCACAGTTAGAATATGACGTCGCCTTCCCTTGTGCGACCCAAAACGAAATTGACCAAGACGCTGCGGAAAACTTAGTCAAAAACTGTGGTGTCCAAGCGGTTTTTGAAGGGGCCAATATGCCGAGCACGGACGCGGCCATTAAAGTCTATAAAGAACATGATATTTTATATGGTTTAGGGAAAGCGGCCAATGCCGGTGGCGTTGCCGTTTCTGCGCTAGAAATGGCGCAAAACGCGCAAAAAGAACAATGGTCGATCGAAACTGTCGATGAAAGACTTCAAAGCATCATGTCCGAAATTTACGAACTCGTCAGCACCACGGCCGAGAAATATGTTGGGAATAAAAATGACTTGCAAGCCGGCGCGAACATTGCCAGCTTCGCTAAACTCGCTGAAGTCATGATTAATCAAGGATTGGTTTAATCAATCATTTGAAAATAGCAAAACAGAGAGACTTAGTCCTTTTGTCTCTCTGTTTTTATATTATTTTATTTTCTAAACTTTATACATTTTCTATATCAACTTTATTTGCTGCTGCTACTCCTTCTTTCTTCTTTTCATGCCGTAATATCAAGGTAGCTGATATATACGATACAACTATCCCAATAGTTCCTGTGATCACAGCAATCACCATATTATTTAATCCTCCGTCTGGCTCTAAGAAGAATAAAATTGTAAAGAGACCTGGTGCTCCACCCATCACAAAACTTTTTAATGAGAATAAGCTTGCGAATAATCCAGCTGATGCAGCTCCGATTGCAGTTCCTATTAATACTTTAGGTCGACCAATTAGTGCTCCATAAAAAGCTGGTTCGGTAATTCCAAATAGACCAGTCAATCCAAATGAAAAATATGCTCCACTTTTTTCTGTATCTTCTTTTACGTATCTTGCTACTGCTAAAGCTGTTGCTCCTATACATAGATTAGAGATAAAACCAATCACAATATGCACAGGATCATAACCTAAAGATTCAATGGCTTGGAAGCCAATAGGCATTGTTGCTTTATCGATACCTAACATAACCATATAAGGATAAAGCATAGATAATAGAGGCAAAGCAATAAATCCTGCATTATTCATTAACCACATAATAAAGTTTCCTACGTATTCACTAGCTACTGTACCAATTGGCCCAAAAATAATTAGTGTAAAGGGAACCACAATTAACATTGTTAAGAAAGGTTTCAATAAATACTTAACAAATTCTGGGATAATTTTATCCATTAACTTATCAACGTAATACATAAAACCTACACCTAGAACAACAGGTATAATACTGCCTCCGTATTCAACGGGAACTATTGGCAACCCTAAAAAGTTTAAATTTTCTACTCCACTAATCGAAGGATTTACTAAAATAGCTCCTAGAAATGCCCCTAAAATTGGGGATAGTTTTAATTTTCTAGCTGTCGTAAAACCTAAATAAATTGGGAGCATACTAAATGCCGCATCAAATATAGCTAATATAATTTGAGCTGTTCCACTCTCGGCGGAGATACCAAAAAAGTTAATTAAAAAGTTATTTACTGCTAGTATTACTCCACCAGTAATGAGTGCAGGAACAATAGGCATAAATAATTCAGCAAAGAAACCACCAACGACATCAATATAATATTTAAAATCTTTTTTAGTTGTTCCTGAAGAACTAGCTTCCTTTGAATTCTGACTTGATTCAGTATCATATCCTGACTCTTCAATCATTTGATTATAAGCTTGTCCGACATCCGCACCTATAATTAATTGAATTTGTCCGTTTTTAAATACTACTCCGTGTGAACCTTTAATATCTGCTAACGCATCTTTATTTACTTCGGCTTCATTTTTTACATTAATTCTAAGCCTAGTAGCACAATGTCCAATATATTTTATGTTTTCTGTTCCACCAATATTTTCTAAAACTTCTTTTGCCATATCTTTATAATCCATGATTCATATCCTCCTTAATCTCTTCTGATCATTCATTTTTTCTGTATCTTCCGCATCTAAGCCTTACTTATGGGAAATATTGTATTCCACCCCTTTTGTATTCGCTTACAATCATTGTTTGAAGCAAACTCTCCTGAATAAGGAGAGTTTATTTACTTCAAAAAGCTGGGTGTTAGTCTTTTATATATAATGCTAAATTTTTGTTTAACATAAAGGGTCTATAATAGCCTAATGTACTCGTCAAAGGTAAAATCTCTTCAGATAAATGGATATTCAGTTCTTTTGCAATGTATGCTCTCCTTTTTGTGATACGATCCCATAACTTTGGATATTTTTCTGCAAGTTGGTTGCGTAGCTTCTCATCTGCTAAAGCAACTGTACTTTCTGCAGATACTCCATGATGTCCTTCCTGAGAAGGGATAAAATCTACTTGAAAAATCATTCCTGATTTCACCTTTGCGTTTGACCCTTTATAGAATGGAGATGACATCCATTCTTCGTCAGCTGTCAGATGACCTGGACAGAGCTCCCAACCATAAGTATCTTGAGGGTAGTATTTTTCAAATTCTTCGTAGAATTCTCCTGCATCTTTCCCAATTTTTATATTAGATAACCAATAGTTGTACGCTTCATAATAAGGGAAAACAACATTTCTTAAATACCCTGTATCTATTTCCTCTAATTCCTCAATATCATTAACAGCATATCCAGTCCTACTAGATAATCCGCCTTTATAGCCAACAGTTAAAGCTACTTTATTTCTTTTAGAGAGACGATTCGAAGTTGGATAGAGATTCCCTTTTGTAAAGCGTTCTCCGAAAGCAGCGATTGTTACGACATTGTTATACTGTCCATGCTTCGTTAATTGTTCTCCTATTTCTAATTCACTTTTTCCTATTTCTAAATTAT
>CAJUOQ010000014.1 GCA_910588235.1 uncultured Atopostipes sp.
CAGTATTGAACTGCATTCTCTAAAAATTCTATCAACACTATTTGACAGAGAACCTGAAATTTTCTCTTCATGACAAGCAGTGCCAACCAACATCGCTTAAATTTCATAAAAAAAGGTGCCCATGAATCCAAAAGATGATTCATCGACACCAGTGAATATAACGTTTAATTATTCATTTTCTTCGCGTTCTTCGATTACAGCTTTATGAGATAAGTTTAAACGACCCAAGTTGTCAATTTCTAACACTTTAACTTCTAATTGGTCGCCAACAGAAACAAAGTCTGAAGTGTTTTTAATAAAGCGGTCTGAAAGTTCAGAAACGTGGCATAAGCCTTCTGTCCCTTTAATGACTTCCACAAAAGCGCCATAACTTTCCACACGTTTGACGGTTCCGTTATAGATTTTACCCACTTCAACTTCTTCCGTTAATTCTTCAACGATTTCTCGAGCACGCGCAATCATCTCAGCATCTTCACCATAAATAGCCACAAGACCTTCGTCATCAATATCAATTTTAACGCCTGTTTCATCAATAATCTTATTGATGGTCTCGCCACCTTTACCAATAACCACTTTAATCTTATCTGGGTTAATGTTTAAAGAGTCAATTTTCGGTGCATAAGCACTTAACTCTTCACGCGGAGCGTCAAGGGCTGAAGCCATATTATCTAAGATCGTCATTCGCGCCTCTTTCGCAGATGCTAGCGCTTCTTTTAGGATATCTGTCGTAATACCCTCGATCTTAATATCCATTTGTAAAGCTGTAATTCCTTGACGAGTTCCAGCGACTTTAAAGTCCATATCGCCTAAATGGTCTTCTAATCCTTGGATGTCTGTTAGGATGGTGTAATCCTGTTCGTCCATCACAAGACCCATCGCAATTCCTCCAACGGGTGCTGCAATTGGTACTCCCGCATCCATCAAGGACAAGGTTGCGGCACAGATACTGGCTTGCGAAGAAGAACCGTTTGATTCAAGGACTTCAGAAACGACTCGGATCATATAAGGGAATTCTTCGACTCCAGGAATAATCGGTTCAAGGGCTCGTTCACCTAAAGCACCATGTCCAATCTCACGACGGCCTGGTCCTCCAACTCTTCCAGTCTCTCCTACTGAGAAGTTCGGGAAGTTATAATGGTGAATAAAACGTTTCTTCTCTTCACTGCCTAAACCATCGATGACTTGGTATTCATTCAATGGCGCTAAGGTTGTAGCAGATAGCGCTTGTGTCTGTCCACGAGTGAATAAACCAGAACCATGAACGCGTGGTAATAAACCAGCTCTTGATTCTAACGAACGAACTTCATCTACGCCGCGCCCATCTGGACGAATTTTTTCTTCTGTAATTAAACGACGTACTTCGTCTTTTTCTAAATTATCTGCAACTTCTTTAACATCTTTTAATAAAGCCTCTAATTCAGCTTCTGAAATATCGGTCTCTTCGTATTTGATTTCATAAGCTTCCACAATCGCTTCTTTCACTGCGTCGGTTGCTTCCGCACGTTCTTGCTTATCAAAGATTTGAATCGCTTCTTTCATGCGGTCATTATAAGTTGCCTTGATTTCATTGGTCAGATCAGCAGCAGGTAGGATTAATTCAACATCCATTTTCTCCACGCCAATTTCTGCAATGATCTCTTCTTGGAAAGCACAGAGCTCTTTAATGGCTTCATGACCAAAAAGTAAAGCTTCTAATAAATCTTCTTCTGCTACTTGGTCAGCACCACTTTCCACCATATTAATAGCTTGTTTGGTACCGGCAACGGTTAAATGAATATCGGATTGTGCTTCTTGCTCTTCGGTTGGGTTTAAAATAAATTCACCATCTACCCGGCCAACATTCACGCCCGCAATCGGACCATTAAATGGCACTTTTGAAATCCCTAAAGCAAGACTTGAACCGAACATTGCGGACATTTCCGGTGTATTATCAGGGTCTACCGAAAGCACAGTGTTAATCAATTGTACTTCATTACGATAACCATCCGGGAACATCGGACGAATTGGACGGTCAATCAGACGTGCAGTGAGTGTCGCATGATCCGAGGGACGCCCTTCACGTTTAATAAATCCTCCAGGTACTTTTCCGACTGAGTACATTTTTTCTTCATAATTTACAGTCAGTGGGAAAAATGGTAAATGGGAAGGCTTTTCTTCACCGACAGCTGTCGACAGGACAACTGTATCCCCATATCGAATTAAAGCAGCGCCAGACGCTTGTTTGGCTAGTTCGCCAATCTCTACAACTAATTCGCGACCGGCTACTTCTGTTGTATAAACTTTCTTTTCAGTCATTTATTTTCTCCTTTTTGAAACAGGAAGGCGACTACTAAACAAATGTCAAAATTTAATGTTTTAAACTTTCACATTTGATTAGTAGTGATCTACTTCCTGTCTGCTTAATTTAATTAACTCTATTTTCTCTAAAAAGAAAGCGAGATTCAAGAGAATCCCGCTTTTTATCCAATGCTTCTGTCGCTTAACGACGTAAGCCTAATTTTTGAATTAAGTCACGGTAGCGTGTAATGTCTTTGTTACGTAAATAACCAAGTAAATTACGACGGTGACCGATTTTCTTCATTAGTCCACGTTGTGAGTGGTAGTCTTGAGTATGTTCGTGCATGTGGTCGTTCAAATTGTTAATTTCTGTAGTCAATAAAGCAATTTGTACTTCTGGAGAACCAGTGTCTCCTTCATGACGCGCATATTCACTAATAATTTGATCTTTTTCTTGTTGTGATAATGCCATGTCTTTCACCCCTTTTATTCTTTAGAATCCAATCACTGAGATAACGTTGGTGACTCAACTATCCAAGTGATGGTCTTCGTGTTCAATCACTCAAACACTTTAGTAAGAATACAAGATTCCGTTGAAATAATCAAGCATTTCAACGGAAATTTTCTTGTTTATTCTCATTCAATGTTTCGCGAAGTGTCTAGTTGGCTTGTAATTCAAGCATGACATCACGTAAGGAGGCAGCTTTTTCGAACTCTAATTCTTTGGCTGCGTGACGCATTTCCAATTCTAATGTTTCGATTAATTCTCGGCGTTCTTCACGAGAAAGTTTATTAATATTTTCAACCGAGAAGTCACTATCCATATCTTCGACAATTTCAGAGACACTGATTAAGTCACGGACACTTTTACGGATGGTTGTCGGTGTAATCCCGTGCTCTTCGTTATAAGCTTGTTGAATTTCACGACGACGCTCTGTTTCATCCAGCGCAAAACGCATAGAGCTTGTAATTTCATCCGCGTACATAATCACTTCACCATTTTCATTACGCGCTGCTCGTCCGATCGTTTGAATCAAAGAGGTTTCATTTCTTAAGAAGCCTTGTTTATCGGCATCTAAAATCGCGACCAAGGAGACCTCTGGCACATCCAGCCCTTCACGTAATAAGTTGATCCCGATTAAAACATCAAACTCACCCATGCGTAAATCACGAATAATTTCCGTACGTTCTAGGGTTTTAACATCACTGTGGAGATATTCAACTTTAATCCCGACTTCTTTGAGGTAGTCGGTTAAATCTTCTGACATTTTTTTCGTTAAAGTCGTAATAAAGACCCGTTCATCGCGTTCGATCCGTTTATTGATCTCTTCGATTAAGTCATCAATTTGACCATCAATTGGGCGAACATCCACTTTAGGGTCTAATAAGCCTGTTGGTCGGATAATTTGTTCGACGATACGAGAAGATCGTTCTCTTTCATAATCACTCGGAGTGGCTGAAATATAAGCAATTTGTGGGACACGCTCTTCAAACTCTTCAAGGGTTAATGGTCGGTTATCAATCGCACTTGGTAAACGGAAGCCGTGATCCACTAGCATTTCTTTACGCGAACGGTCTCCTTTATACATACCTCGAATTTGCGGCATAGTCATATGTGACTCGTCCACAATAAATAAAGAGTCTTCTGGAAAGAAGTCCAGTAAGGTATACGGCGGTTCTCCAGGTTTTCGACCATCCATATGACGTGAATAGTTCTCAATACCAGAGACATAACCCATTTCCATTAACATTTCTAAATCATAATTGGTTCGTTGTTCTAAACGTTGCGCTTCGAGTAATTTATTTTCTTTATTTAAAACCGCAAGTCGTTCTTCCAATTCTTCGCGAATAGAAGTGATCGCTTGCCGATTTTGTTCATCGGTGGACACGAAGTGGGTCGCTGGGAAAATAGCTACATATTGCAAGTCCGCTAAAATTTCTCCAGTCAATGAATCAATCTCGCGGATACGATCAATTTCATCTCCGAAAAATTCCACACGAATAGTCGCTTCTGCTCGTGAAGGTAAGAAAATTTCTACACTATCTCCGCGCACGCGGAATCGACCTCGTTGAAAATCAATATCGTTTCGTTCAAACTGCATGTCCACTAACATGCGTAATAATTCATCCCGGCTCATTTCAGTGCCCACTCGTAAAGACTTCACATGTTCTTTATAATCTTCAGGGTTTACTAAACCATAAATACATGAAACGGATGAAACGACAATTGTGTCGCGACGTTCAACTAAAGAGCTGGTCGCTGAGTGGCGTAATTTATCAATTTCATCGTTGATACTAGCATCTTTTTCAATAAATGTATCCGTTGAAGGAACATAAGCTTCTGGTTGGTAATAGTCATAGTAACTGACAAAGTACTCCACAGCATTTTCCGGGAAAAACTCCTTAAATTCGGAGTACAATTGTCCCGCCAAGGTCTTATTGTGAGCGATGACGAGGGTGGGTTTGTTGACTTCAGCAATTACGTTGGACATGGTAAATGTTTTTCCTGTCCCCGTAGCTCCCAACAGTGTCAGTTCTTTTTCGTTGTTATTAATACCTTCGACAATTTGTTTAATCGCCTCGGGTTGATCCCCGTTCGGTTCGTATTCTGAATGTAGTTTAAATTGTGCTTCTTCCATAATCGTTTCCTTTCTAACATTTCTTGCTTAAACAATAGCATACACAGAACAAAAAAGCCCTCTGATGCTTCCATGAGAATTTCTTATGAACTGGAGTTTTCCATCAGATGAGCTTCTTTATTTATATGATTGGTTCAATTAGAGATTGTTAACTAACTTTTGTAAACGAGACTTTTCACGGGCGGCTTTGTTTTTATGAATTAATTTCTTCACAACCGCTTGGTCTAAAACTTTAATTGCCTGATTTAATACTTCTTGGGTATTTTCAGCCTTTTCACTTACAGCTTGTTCAACCTTTTTCATTGCCGTACGGACAGCAGTGGCTTGACCTTTCTGACGTGCATGCGTTTTTTTATTTTGACGCACACGTTTGATCGCTTGCTTAGAAGTTGCCATATGGTTTGCTCCTTTGATTAAGTGAAGGTTAAAGGAAGTCTCTTAATCTTTACTTATTATTTTATTTTAAATCATTCTAATAGAGTTTATTATACTAAATTACCTAGCAAAAAGCAATGAAGACGCTCCTCTTAGCCGGCTTTTTACTGCGCATGGATTTTGCTTTTTTGAGCGAAACGCATGATAAAGAGTTCGACTTGTAGTTCTTGGTCAATTTGACCGGTCTTCATTTTAAAATCAGCATCGATTAAATAATCTAAAGCTTCTGCTAATAACGTTTGTTCATACTGGTGAATACCTTGAAGAGCTAACTTCACCCGGTAAGGATGCACTTTCAGCACTTTAGCCATCTCATTTTGCTGGTAACCTTGTTTGTGTAAGATTTTAACTTGGAGAAGTAAGCGAAACTGTGAAATCAATAAAGCGACAATCTTAATCGGTTCTTCTTTTTGCACCAGTAAATCGTGATAAGTTTCAATTGAAGCTTCGACTTGTTTGTTTAAGACTAAGGTATTTAATTCAAAGACATTTTGCTCCAAAGTTTTAGGAACCAGTTGTTGAATCGATTCTTTTGTTATTTGCTTGGTATCCGTATGATATAAAAAGAGCTTATCCAATTCATGCATCATATTCGTTAGTTGCCCATCGGTGCGCTCAGTGAAAAGTTGGAAAGCCTCACTTGAAATTTGGTAACCTTTTTCTTTGATGATTTCTTTAATATAGCGACTCGCTTCATTTGGACGGGGCGAAGAAACATCGATCACTTCGGCATTTTTTTCAATTAATTTTGTGATTTTTTTACGACGATCCAATTTTTCATACGGAGCAAAAAACACGACCACTGAAAAATCCGCTGGGTTTTTCAAATAATCTTCTAACTCTTCTAAGTTATGATCTGGTGTTCCTTTTACTTTTTGACCGGTTAGAAAGTAAGGATTTTGGACAAATACTAAACGTCGTTCCCCAAAAAAGGGAAAAGAGGCAGCTTCAAATAAAGCGTCGCTAATGGCGTTTTCTTCCATATCAAAACTCGCAAAATTTAAATCCATTGATTCTTCATCCAAAACATGCTCAATAAGCGCTTCGCGGATTCGTTCGACGAAATATCTTTCTTCGCCAAGCATTAAATAAATGGATGCAAAATTTTTATTTCGTATCTTTGCTAATTGTTGTTGAATATTTTTCATTTTTTCACCTAATTTTTATGTACTGTTTGTAGATCTGTTAGCCAGTGCTCCCCACCAGGAATTTTTAAATAACGAACCATCACCGCGCCCTCTTCGCTTGTCGTATAGACTTTGGTCCCCATTTCATCAAAACGTTCAATGACCTCCACATCCGGGTGCCCATGAACATTGTTCTCTCCCGCTGAAATCAAGGCAATTTCTGGTTGCACCTGTTCTACAAAAGTGGGGATAGAAGAGGTTTGACTTCCGTGATGAGCAACTTTTAAATATTTTGTGGTTAAATTTGGGTACTGCTCGATTATTTCTTGCTCGGCTTCTTCTTCGATGTCGCCGGTAAATAACCAAGTATCTCCTCCCATTTTAACATATAAAGTGAGCGATTGGTCATTTTCAGATAATTTTGGAGCCCTTGGATGTAAAACAACAGTCTCTTTTACAGGATAATCTACAACTGTAGGAGCTGTCAGTACCCGAAGCTTCGTTTGCGGTAATTTTTTTAATTGACGTAAGACGGTTGGATTCTTCAAGGTCGACGGTGTAGCCGCAATTTCTTTGATCTCCAGTTCTCCACCGATACTCGCCACTTCCCCCATATGATCCATATGCGCATGTGTTAAGTATAAACGATCAATGCTAGCCACTCCTAAGGCTTTTAAGCTGGGACTGACGATATCTGCGCCAATTGAAAAAGGTTGTTCTCGTTCTTGCCATGGCTCGCGCTCGCCCCACTGGACGCTGCCGCCTGTATCAATTAAAGTAATCTTATTTTTATACGGTTCTTTAATCAAAATAGAATCTCCCTGTCCTACATCTAACATCGTGACATACCCCACCGGCGTCCACTGATAATAAAATAAACAAAACATTATACTGACGCTTACAAGAAAGGAAGGTCTTTTCTTTGCTTCTACTCTTTTCAAGAAAATAAAAATGCTCAAGATTAATACGACGAACACGAATTGCGGGAGTCGACCAGTTACCAAAGAAAAATTATAAGTCGTATGCAGAGAAGAAAGAAAATTTTCGAGCATTAGAATGAGCTGGGTCAAAGCTTTCACTAGGAGCTTAAACAAGCGTGTCGATGCGAACAAACGAGAGAAGCTAAAGACGATGAGTAATGCTGGGAATAATACATACGTAAAAAAGGGAATAAATAAAACATTCGCAAAGACGGTAATCCAAGGAATCTCAAAAAAGTGATACGTTAAAATAGGAAGGCTTGCAAGTCCGCTCATCAGTGAGAATAACAACGTATAAGCCAAAGCATTTAATTCCTGCATCCATTTTTGCTTGCCCATTAAAATGAAAATACCACTTAACGTATAACTTAGCTGAAAAGCAATCTGATAAATCTGATAAGGATTAACAAATAATGCTAAAAGAAAAGTCAATGCCCAAGCATCCAAAGTATCCAGGGGTTGGTGCAGGAGTTTACTTAATAGCTTAAAGGCATTCTGAAAGACCGCTCGAAAAACACTTACCCCAAATCCCGCCAACTGCCCATAGAAAGGAAGGAATAACAGTAAAAATAAATAGGTGCGTTCATGCGTAACTCCCATCCGCAATAGGAATAAACGGACCAGATTAATCAAATAAGTAATATGAAAACCGGAAATACTAAATAAATGCACCACGCCTAATGCCCGATAAGACTGTAACGCTTCTTCCGTAAAATCACGATCATCCGCAAAAAATAATATTTTGAGATAGCTCGCAATTTTATCGTTAAAGGTCTGGTCAATATAATTAAAAAGTGCCACTCTTATTTTTTCTATGCGATGAAATCGAGGCAGAGAAAGTGCTTGGTGCGGAAGCTTTTCGATGTGCTCTGCTTCTAACTGCCAGTGAATGTTATTTCTCTTTAAATACTGTTGATAATTAAATTGATGAAAATTTGAATGAGTCGCGGGGGTTGCCAAAGTTCCTTCGATTCGTAAATGAGTGGGCGCTTGGTTCTCCTCCCATTGCTCTTTTTCTGCTTCTGATTCTAAATCATACTGGATCACGACTTTTTCTTCCGCTGCTTCCGTTTGGATCACGCCATCGAAGCGCACCCGATCCCCATCCACTTTCACCGAAGTGGCTTGTGGGTAAACAATAAAAGACGTTTCTTCTCCTTGCCATGCTGAAATATTTGTCTTTTGATGGTACTGAAGAGCACCCATAAACACTAAACCAACAATTAAAGAAAGAAAGGTTATTGAGCGTTTCTTTAGACATAAAATACGAATAAACCATAGAATACAAAGCAAGAAGCCAACCACTGAAAAACCTTCTAAAAAGCTTACAGCTACTAATAAACATAATATTGTAGGAAAAATCCACAGCTTATTCTGCATTCACATCACTCAATTATTGATTATTTGTTTGAAAATCCTTCTTGTATTTGAGAGAAAAAATCATTGGGTAAATCGACTTGAGTGGTTTGAATTCCTGCATGTTCAAATAATTCTTTCGCATATCCATTTGTATTGTAATCATGTAAATAATAAACATTCGCGATACCCGCTTGGATAATCATCTTCGTACATTGTAAGCAAGGGAAATGTGAAACATAAATATCAGCACCCTCTGTTGGCGCTCCGAATTTGGCACATTGTAAAATAGCATTTGCCTCCGCATGAACGGTGCGAACACAATGGCCGTCTACCACATAACAACCTACCTCCGTACAATGAACATCGCCACTGACGGAACCATTATAACCCCCAGAAATCACTCGGCGATCCCGAACAATCGTCGCGCCTACCGCTAACCGCGTACAAGTACTTCGAGTGGATAATAGTAAACTTTGTGACATAAAATACTGATCCCAAGGTATACGATTTTGCATAAATATAGCCTCCATTTGTCCTTTTACTTTATAAATATTTCATACCTAAAGTATACTAGACGATGTTTCTGGAAGCAATTTTCGCTTTAAAATAACGTTAAGGCTGAACGACAATCGCCTCTTTTAATTGTTCAAAAGTCGCTTCACCAATGCCTGACACTTCTTTTAGTTCTTCGATCGTTTGAAAATTACCGTTCTCTTCCCGGTACGACAGGATACTTTCCGCTTTAGAATCGCCGATGCCATTTAAGGTCGTCAATTCTGCTTTATCTGCGCGATTAAGATCCACTTGAGTCATTGCTTCTTCACTCGTGTCAGCTGCCTCTGTTGATGTTAAATGCTCCATCTCCACCCCTTCTTCTCCTACTTCGGGCACATAGATCACCATTTGATCTTCCAGGAGTTGAGCTAGATTTACTGCGTTTTGTTCCGCTTCTTCCTGAAACCCTTCCGCTTTCTCAATGGCATCAACCACACGACTATTCGGCGCCATCTGGTAGACTCCAGGAGAATTGACCGCACCTTTTACATCGACCACTAAATCTTCTGCTATGTTTTCCTCTGTATCACTTTCATGACTTGCAGCTTCCTCTGGCTCTGCTTCTAGCTCTGTTTCCGCTAATAATTCCTCATACACTTCTTCCGTTGATTCTTCTTCTGACTGATTGGGTAAAAATTGCCAAAATACCACTCCTAAAAGAATAATCACTATTCCTACTAATGCGAGCATAATAAATTTTCTTTTCTCTTCTATAAAGGCCAATATTTCTTCCAATTCCTTCGCCTCCTTTTTTAAGCCTCTACTATATATATTGCCTAAAATTTCGAAAATTCACGAAAAAAGTTTAAATAAATGACAAAAAAATTCCGAAAGCTCATACCTATCATGATCTTCCGGAATTCTTATTTATTATTTAAAAATAATGAAGGACCTTAGCTCGCTGGATGTTCCAAAAGAGCCACTTCTTTTTCAAAATCATCTAGCGTATGACTCACGCTATTTTTCTTCATTTGTCCTTGAGCGGCTTGTTCGGCTTCCAATTGCTCTAAAAATTCGAGCGCGTCTGCAAAGTTTTCTATAGGAATGATTTCCATCTCAGTTCCGATCGCTTTCGCCGTTTCTACAGCTGCCTCATAGTTCGAAATAGTTTCCGGAAAGACCTTTAATACTTCTTCCGGAATTTCATCATCGGGCGCTAGAAAATATTCTGCGCCTTCTTTATCGGCCGCTACAATTTTCTTTTCAATCCCTCCGATACGACCCACCGCGCCATCAGGAGCGATTGTACCGGTACCGGCTATTTTGTGTTCTTTAGGAATAACTTCCTGAATGAGCTGTTTATAAATTTGCAAGGAAAACATTAAGCCCGCTGAAGGACCTCCGATTTCGCCAGAATGAATTTCGACATGAGGGTTTGTTGAAAGGCTCGTATTATCGACTAAACCAATCCCAATCCCTGGCACGCCAGATTCAAGTAACATTAAATCTCCGGTAGCTGTTCGTAGCTCGCCTTCGTGTTCAAATTCAATCTCTACGGTATCATCGACTTCCAAACCGCTCACATATTCAATAAAATCATGCGAACTCTGAAAACGTTGGCCATTCACGGCTTGGACCGTATCCCCTACAGCCAAGTCATCAGCAAAGTCTGATTCTTCTAAAACTTGTAAAACATAAACGCCGTTATACTGTAGTTCATAATCCATATCGGCCGCATCAAAAGCGACTTGAATTGCCGTGTTTCCCGAACTATTCATGTAATATTGTTGGATAATATCATATTCGTGAAAATCTTCCACATCGCCAAATAGTTCTTGTTCGCTAATCAGATCTCGATAAGGCCGTACGCTCGTTAAGGCGGTCATCGGTGTGGCTTGTTGGATGCCAACCGTTGTAATATAAAATTCTCCTGGATCTTCTGAGAATTGTTGATCCACTTCTACCATCTCATCCAAACCAAATGCTGTGCCCGGGCTTTCGATATAAAACGGAATCGGTTGAAAAGCAAACAAATAAACCGCCAGTATAATGAGCACACCTTTGAACCAAGTAGGTATTTTTTTCATTCAATCATCCCTATTTCTCATCACATTTTCTTGTATTTTTCTTTCATTTTTTCAGAAATGGTTTTAGGAACCATACGGGAAACATCGCCATCAAATTGCGCAATTTCCTTAATCAATGAAGAGCTCACAAATCGATACTGTTCATCTGCCATTAAAAAGACCGATTCAATATCAGGTGCTTGTGTTTTATTCATTGAAGCAATGTTCATCTCATATTCCATATCCGTCACCGAACGGATGCCACGCAACATGACCGTTGCTTCTTCTCTACGGGCCAAGTCCACCGTTAAGCCATCTGTATGAAGGATCACGCGGACATTTTCTAAGGCACTTTCTTCGATGACTTCCGTAATCATTTCTAATTTCTCTTCCGGCGTAAATAACGCTTGTTTAGACGTATTGGTCCCAATCGCCACAATGATTTCTTCAAACATTTTCGAAGCTCGTTCTAAAATATTTAAATGCCCCATCGTAAAAGGGTCAAAACTCCCTGCATAAATTGCCTTTGTCATCTTAAACTCCCTTTTGGTAAATGGTTAATTTGGTATTTCTATATTCACGTTCTTGCCACAGTGGTACCCCTTCAATTTCTTCCGGAAGCACGACATCATCTGCGGTTTCGCAAGCAATCAGCGCGACATCATTCAATAAATCTTGCGTGACAATTTTTCGAATATCTTCTTCAATGTTTTCTTCACCATAAGGAGGATCTAAGAAAACAAGTGTAAATTTTTCATGACGGTTCGCCAATTGATTTAAAGCCGCATCGGCTGAAGTTTGAATCGTCTCAAACTTCTTCGCTTCTTGCGTCATTTTAATGTTTTCAGTGATGATTTGCATCGCTGAATGACTTTTATCAACTAAAATGGCTTCGTCCATGCCGCGTGAAACAGCTTCAATCCCAAGCGCTCCGCTTCCCGCGTATAAATCTAACACTTTACCTCCCTTAAAATAAGGTCCAATCACATTAAAAAGTGTTTCTTTTATTTTATCGCCTGTGGGTCTTGTAAAGTGCCCCGGTAAGCTTTCCAGTGGACGTCCACCATAGGTTCCTGAAATAACTCGCATAATATCCCCTTACTTATCTTAATAATCAAGTGTAAAATGATCCGAAAAAGTTTCTACTTTTTCTTTCCGTTTCTTTTGATCAATTTCTTTTTGCATCTCTGATAATACATCGTCATATTTTATCGGTAAATCTTTTAAAGACGATGGCTCGACTGCTTTTACATAATTTTCTTTTTCTAAGCGTTCCATAATAGCGTCTAAATTTTTAGTCTCTACATACAAAAGCGCATAATCCATCTTGTCCGACACATAATGAAGGAGACCGTAATTCATTAAACGCTTCACGTTTCTTTTTGATTTTAACCAAATAATTAATCCCGTTCGAACTTCAAAAGTTGACTCTGTATTGATATTTTTTAAATCTTTCATTTTTTGACTCATTCCTTTTTGTAACTTCCCTCATTATAACAGAATATAATAAAAATCTCTTGGTGGAGTGATCTTTCCATCGCGTAATGGAAACACCGAACTAACCAAGAGATTTTATCTTATAAAATATTTATATATTCTACCTAATTGATTTTCATAAGAATTCTCTCTTTTAAAGCTCTGTCAGATTATAACATAACTTTTATAAGGATCCGATTCTTCTCAATGAAAAAATCAATGATTATTTATCTTTATTTTTGTTTGCTTTCGCCCGTTGATTTGTATCTAAAATCATTTTACGTAAACGAACAGCTTTTGGTGTCACTTCACAATATTCATCGTCTTCAATAAAGTTCATCGATTCTTCAAGAGTTAAGTGACGCGGCTCTTTGATCACACTTGTTTGGTCTTTATTCGCAGAGCGTACGTTTGTTTTTTGTTTTTGACGGGTTAAGTTGATCGCTAAATCATTTTCGCGGTTGTTTTCGCCGACGATCATTCCTTCATAAACTTCTGTACCCGGTTCAACAAAAATAGTTCCTCGGTCTTCTAAGTTCATAATACTGTAAGTAGTTACTTTCCCATTGTCAGTAGAAACTAAAGCCCCATTACGGCGACCTGTAATAACTTCATCAATGACTGGTAAATATTCACTGAATGAGTGGTTCATGATGCCGTATCCATGGGTAATCGATAGGAACTCATTGGTAAAGCCGATTAAACCACGAGAAGGTGCTTGAAAAAATAGACGAACTTGTCCATTCCCGAAGTTCTCCATCTCTTGCATTACAGCTTTTCTTGAGCTTAAACGTTCAATAACAGCCCCCATGTACTCTTCAGGTGTATCAATTTGAACGTCTTCGAAAGGTTCACAAGTCGTTCCGTCAATTTCTTTTAGAATAACTTTTGGACGTGAAACTTGTAATTCGAAACCTTCACGACGCATATTCTCGATGAGGATGGATAAGTGTAATTCCCCACGACCAGAGACAACCCAAGCATCCGGTGATTCTGTTGGCTCTACTTTTAGCGAAACGTCTGTTTGTAGTTGTGTTTTTAATCTTTCTTCAATTTTACTTGAAGTTACCCATTTACCATCGCGACCTGCGAAAGGTGAATTATTTACTACAAAAGTCATTTGTAAAGTAGGTTCATCAATGTGTAAAACAGGAAGTGGATCTAGATGATCCGTTGGAGTGACTGTTTCTCCGACAAAGATATCTTCAAAACCTGCGATCGCTACAATATCTCCAGCTTTTGCGGTTTCAATTTCTCGTCTTTCCAAACCAAAGAATCCAAATAGTTGTGTGACACGGAATGTTTTGGCTGATCCATCTAGTTTATTTAAACTAACGTTATCTCCAACATTAATTTCACCACGGAAGATACGGCCAACGCCAATACGTCCGACATAATCATTATAATCCAGTAGAGACACTTGGAATTGTAGTGGTTCATCGCTGTTATCAACAGGAGCAGGAATTTCTTTTAGGATCGTTTCAAAAATAGGATCCATTGATTCTTCCTGATCAGCCGGATCATCAGAGTAGCTACTTGTCCCATTGATTGCTGAAGCATAAACCACTGGGAATTCAAGTTGGTCATCATCTGCGTCTAATTCAATAAATAAATCAAGGACTTCATCCACTACTTTTTCTGGTTGTGCGGATGGTTTATCAATTTTATTGACAACAACAACAGGTTGTAGTTCTTCTTCGAGTGCTTTTTGTAATACAAAGCGGGTTTGTGGCATTGGGCCTTCTGCAGAGTCGACCACTAAAATAACACCATCAACCATTTTCATAATACGCTCAACTTCGCCTCCGAAGTCCGCGTGGCCTGGTGTATCTAAAATATTTACCACTGTATCATTGTATTCTACAGCTGTGTTTTTAGATAAGATCGTAATTCCACGTTCTTTTTCAAGTTCATCTGAGTCCATTGCTCGGTCTTCGAGTTGTTTATGTGCATCGAGAGTCGTTGATTGTGAGAGTAATTGGTCGACTAGGGTTGTTTTACCATGGTCAACGTGTGCGATAATTGCAATATTTCGTAAATCATTTCTATATTTCATTTTTAATCAAAATCTCCTCAATCTGATTACCTTCTGAGTAGTCAGTAAAAAATACTTAAGTAGTTTAACAGTATTCGGTTGCGAACACAATCTTTCTTTTTCAAAAAATTAGATCATTTTTTGAATTTCTTCATTTGCAGTAGGCGTTCCCATAATTGTCGGTTTCGTATTTAGTAAATCGATCGGCGAACCATCAAATTCTGTAAGCACACCGCCATTTTCTTCAATCAAGATTAAACCAGGGGCAACGTCCCAAGGTTTCAGTCCATATGAAACATAAGCCACAACACTACCTTTAGCTAATTCTGTGGCTTCAATACCGGCTGAGCCAATGGTACGAACGCCCATGGCTTGCTTCGTAATTTCTGTGTTTAAATTTACTTGTTTGTCAGAAAGGTACATACTGTTTGAAGCAAATAAACCATCTTTTAAAGGGGTGTCTGACATCTTTGGTAGTAGTTGGTCGTTACAATAAACGCCTTTTCCTTTAATTGCCCAATACAACTCGTCACGCATGACATCATAAACATACGCTTGCTGGCCGATCCCTTTTTCATAGACAGCCAACATCACCGCAAAATTTTCTTCTTGTAGTACAAAATTTAAAGTCCCATCGATAGGATCTAAAAACCATACCGTGTTTTCTTCTAGATGAATATCTTCTATTTTGTCCCCGTAACCTTCTTCGCTTACAATTTGGTCCTCAGGAAAATGATATTGAATCTGTTCTACAAAATCTCTTTCGATTTGACGATCCATATTTGTGACAAGGTCATTGCGTTTTGTTTTTGTTTCGACATTTAAGTCGGATTTTAAAGACTCTTTGATATCAGCGGCAGCTTTTTTCAGCCATTTTTTGATTAAAGTATCTCTTTTATCGATCAGTGACATCCAAACATCCCCTTTGCTATCTTGAACTTCTTGAAGTTGTTCCTTACAACAGTATCATATTTTACCCGAAAAGTAAAAAATAAGCCACAGAAAGCCCTTGGCTATCCCTATTCGGCTTTACTTTTGCAATTGAACATATAAAAAAACCAAAGGCATGCATAATTTATACAATACCTTTGGCCTTTGGTTTTCTTATTTTATTGTTTAAGCGATTGACGCTCGAACAATTACATATGGATTGGTTGACCTAAAGCAGCTTCTGCCGCATCCATAATCGATTCAGCTAATGTTGGGTGTGCATGAATCGTAAGAGAAATATCTTGCGCATTCATACCACTTTCAACAGCTAAACCTAATTCAGCAATTAAGTCCGATGCATTAGGGCCTACTACTTGAGCACCGACAATCACATTGCCTTCTTTCGTTGTTACGAGACGTACGAATCCATCTGTTTGATCAACAGAGATAGCACGTCCGTTCCCGCCGAATGGGAATTTAGTTGTTGAAACTTCTAAGCCAGCTTCTTTTGCTTCATCTGCTGTATAACCAACAGAAGCAATTTCTGGAGAAGTAAAGGCAACTGCAGGCATTGCACGGTAGTCGACCGCCACTTTTTCGCCTGAGATAGCTGCTGCAGCAATTTTACCTTCATAAGAAGCTTTATGCGCTAGCGCAGCACCTGGAACAATGTCTCCAATCGCGAAGATACTGTCCGCACTGACTGAACGACCTTGTTCGTCTACTTTTACGAGTCCGTTATCGTCCACGTCAACTCCGGCGATTTCAAGTCCTAATTCGTCAGTGTTTGGACGACGACCAACGGTAACGAGTACATAATCTGACTCAACCGTTTCTTCTTTACCGTCTACTTCATAAGTTACAGTAACGCCACTGTCTGTTTCTTCAGCACTTTTAGCCATTGCTTTTGTAACAATTTCAGTATCTTTTTTCTTGAAGTCATTCTCAACCAGCTTGACCATATCTTTGTCAAAACCGTTTAAGATTGAATCTAAACCTTCAAGAATCGTTACTTTAGTTCCTAATGAAGCATAGACACCTGCTAACTCACTACCGATGTAGCCTCCACCGATAACGGTTAATGTTTCTGGAATTTCTTCTAATGCTAAAGCACCCGTTGAGCTTAAGATACGGTCGCTCCATTCAAATCCTTTTAATTCGATTGGACGAGAACCTGTTGCTAAGATAGCATTATTGAATGAATAAGATTGAGCACCATCATCTTGCATAACACGGAGGTTATGAGTATCTACGAAGAATGCTTCACCTTCTAGAATTTCTACTTTATTTTTCTTAAGTAGCATTTCAACACCAGAAGTTAGACGGTTAACCACTTGTTCTTGTTTCCATTCTTGTGTTTTTGCGAAGTCAATTTCAACATTTTCAGCTGTAACTCCGAAAACATCTGAATCTTGAGCTTGCGCATAACGTTCACTTGCAGAGATCAATGCTTTAGATGGAATACATCCAACGTTCAAGCACACTCCACCAATGAAATCTTTCTCTACAATTGCTACTTTTTGTCCCAATTGGGAAGCTCGGATAGCGGCCACATAGCCGCCAGGTCCCGAACCCACAACAACTGTATCTAGTTCAATTGACATATCTCCTACAACCATTAATAATTCACCTTAACCTTTCATCAATAGTAATTCAGGGTTTGACAACAATTGTTTCAAGTAGTTCATTGCTTGTTGTGCAACGGCACCATCAATAATACGGTGGTCAACAACAAGTGATAGGTCTAATACCTTAGAAACGACGATTTCGCCTTCGTCATTTACAACCGGCTTGTCTGAAATAATACCTATTCCAACAATTGCTGATTCTGGGTGATTAATGATTGGTGTGAAATGAGCTCCACCAACTGAACCAATATTAGAAATTGAGATTGAACCATCTGACATATCTGCACCACTTAACTTGTTGTCGTGCGCTTTTGTAGAAAGTTCGATAATTTCATCGGCAATATCAAACATTGGTTTTGTATTTGCATCTTGAATCACTGGTACATAAAGACCGTTATCTGTATCTGTAGCGATCCCTACGTTATAGTAATGTTTGAATACAATTTCGTCTGTTGTATCATCTAGTGATGCGTTAAATACTGGGAATTCTTTCATCATTGCTACGACTGCTTTAACAATATATGGCAAGAATGTAAGTTTTGTATCTTGTTCTGCCGCAATATCTTTGAATTTCTTACGGTGATCCCATAAGTCGTCGACAACAACTTCATCAAACAATGCAAATGATGGAATAACTGTCGCACTTTTCGTCATTGCTTTCGCAATAGCACGACGTGTCATTGTAAGTGGTTCGCGTGTTTCTTCATCTTCGCGACCAGATTTGTAAGGTGTTAATTCTACTCCACCTACCGTTTCACCTGTTGCAGCTGGTTGTGCGGCTGTTTCTTCTGCTGGTTGTGCACCACCTGTTGCTACGTGGTTGTCGATATCTTCTTTAAGCACACGTCCACCGTCACCTGTTGCTTGTACTGTACTAATGTCAACGTCGTTTTCACGAGCGTATTGACGCACTGATGGCATTGCTAGAACTAATTTATTTGGATCAGAAGTAGCGACAACACCTGTTGCTTCTGTTGGTTCTTCAACAGCTTCAGTTGTTTCAGCAGGAGCTTCTTCTTCCGCTTCTTCTTCTGCAGGTGCTTCAACTTCTGCTTCACCTTCAGAACCATCATCAATAATCATAATTGGGTCATCTACGTTAACAAGTGATCCCGCTTCTTCTAAAATACTTTCAACTGTTCCTGAAACAGGCGCAGCTAGTTCTTCCACTGATTTATCGTTTTGGATTTCGGCAACTGAGTCGCCCTCTTCTACTTCATCGCCTTCAGCGACTAACCAATCAACGATCTCGCCTTCAGCCATTCCCTCTCCTACGTCAGGAAACTTAAATGTAAAAGCCATTATATAATACTTCCCTTCTTTTCATGGATTCATTTTCAATGATCATGCTTAACTGTTTTAATTGAAAAGTAATCAAGAGATACCGCAAAGTATCTCTTATTACTTTTTCAAATGAAATTAGAAATCTGTCGTTTCATTAATTGCTTCTGTAATATCTGCTGCACTTGGTAACCATTCGTTTTCCATTTGTGCAAATGGATAAACAGTATCTGGTGCAGAGACGAAAGAAATTGGTGCTTTTAATGAAAGAATTGCACGTTGTGAAACTTCTGAAATCACTGCATTACCAACGCCTGCTTGACGTTGAGCTTCTTGTACAAAAACCATACGTCCAGTTTTCTCTACTGAATTTACGATTGTTTCATAGTCGATTGGTGAAACAGTACGTAAATCAATCACTTCTACTGAAGTTCCGTCTTCTTCTAGTTGCTCAGCAGCTTTAAGTGCTTCACGAACCATGTAACCGTAAGCGACAACTGTAACGTCTGAACCTTCGCGAGCTACATTCGCTTTACCTAGTTCGATTTCATATTGTTCTTCCGGTACTTCATCACGGAATGAACGGTATAATTTCATGTGCTCTAAGAAAACAACCGGGTCGTTTTCTCGAATCGCTGCAGTTAATAAACCTTTTGCATCGTAAGGGTTTGAAGGAATAACTACTTTCAATCCTGGAGATTGTGCCATTAAACCTTCTAAACTGTCCGCGTGCATTTCTGGTGTACGAACTCCACCACCAAATGGCGCACGAACGACAACTGGCATGTCCATGTTTCCACCCATACGGAAACGTTGACGAGAAATTTGTCCTACAATCGAGTCCATTACTTCAAATACGAATCCGAAGAATTGGATTTCAGCGACTGGTCGGAAACCTTGAACCGCTAAACCAAATGCCATTCCACCGATTGCTGATTCTGATAAGGGTGTATCACTTACACGTTCATCGCCGTGGTTCTCAACGAGACCATCCGTCGCACGGAAAACACCACCGTTAATACCCACGTCTTCACCGAATACTAAAACCTTTTCGTCATTTTTCATTTCTTGATCTAAGGCTTGAGTAATCGCTGCAACCATATTAAGTTGTTGTGCCATGTTTATTTACTCTCCTTTGCTTCGTACTTTTCAATCTGTTCTTCAATATTTTGACCTGGATTTGAGAACATCCAAGATAAACTCTCAGAAACAGTCATTTTTTCAGCTTGGTCTGCTTCTTTCGCAGCTTCAGCAACTTGTTCTGTGACTTCTTCGATTAATTCTTCTTCGCGTTCTTCTGTCCATAATTCTTTTTCTTCTAAATAATTACGGAAACGAATTAATGGGTCACGTTGCTCCCAGTAGTCAAATGACTCTTCTGAACGGTAACGAGTTGGGTCATCTCCTGAAGTTGAGTGAGGTCCAAATCGGTTCGTAATTGTTTCAATTAATACCGGACCATTCCCAGCTACAGCCCAATCACGAGCAGCTTTCGTTACTGAGTAAACGGCTAATGGATCCATTCCGTCTACTTGAACAGATGGGATACCTACAGCTACACCCTTTTGGGCAAGTGTTTCTGCTGCAGTTTGCTTATCTCTAGGAGTAGAAATTGCATAACCGTTATTTTGAATAACGAAGATAACAGGTGCTTTATAACGACTTGCAAAGTTTAATCCTTCATAAGTATCACCCTGTGAAGAACCACCGTCACCTGTATAAGTGATAGTTATTTCGTTTTCTTTACCTGCTAATTTTTGTCCAACTGCATTCCCCATTGCTTGGATAAATTGTGCACCGATAATGATTTGTGGTGGGATAATGTGTAGGTCTTCGTCATACATACCTCCACCGACATGTCCACGTGACCATAGGAATGCTTTATGGATTGGAAGGCCATGCATGATGATTTGCGGAACATCACGATAACCTGGGTAAATCCAGTCTTGTTGTTCTAGTGCATAATGACTTGCAATTTGTGAAGCTTCTTGTCCTGCGGTTGGTGCGTAGAATCCTAAACGTCCTTGTCTTGATAATGCCATAGAACGTTCGTGTAATACTCTAGAAAACACCATTTGTTCCATTAACTCAACAAGTTCTTCATCTGATAGGTCAGGAATTAAGTCTTCGTTTACGACTTTTCCGTCTTTATCTAGAATTTGAACCATTGGAAATAGTTCGCCGTATGATTCGACAAGTTTGTCAAAATCTAAAGGGTTGTTTGCCATTTGTAACCATACCTCTCCTTAAATATAATAAATAGTTCACAAAAACAACATTTCTCCTCGATGAATCTGTGACTTTTCACAACTTAAAGTAACATTCTATTGATAAAAAATCAAGCCAGCTAACTTGTTTGGCAAGGTTTTTTTATTACGTTTTCATTACTTTCCCTTTCTTTGTGAAAACATTATCATGTAAACCCTTTTTCACAAGCCAAGAGTTTATTTTGTCAAAAGTTGAACCCAACCGGTTACTTTCTCGTTCTTTTTTATATTTTACATTTTTTCTTCGTATCATTAAAAAAGTATGAAAAAGTAAGTGAATTTTTTAGCATGTTATTTTCATTGAAAAAAATTTATTTTTTTTATAAAAAATTATCAATCCCTTCTTTTTTCTTTCCACATCAACTGCAATTTTCGCTATATTTTTAAATTTATGTTAAAATATAGCTCGTAAATCTTTTAGGAGTGATTACATGATAACAATGGATGATATTGTACGTGACTACCATCCGACTTTAAGAGAAAGATCAGAAAAAATTGAATTTCCTTTAAATGAGGAGTTAAAAAATCTGGCGGATGAAATGCTAGAATTTATTATAAACAGTCAAAATCCCGAAATCGCTGAAGAATATGATTTAAGACCAGGTGTGGGTTTAGCGGCTCCGCAGTTAAATATTCCCAAACAAATGATGACTGTGCATATTCCAAGCGACGAAGAGGAAGAACCTTTCAGTTTAGTAATGGTTAATCCGCGGATACTAAGCCATTCCGTTAAGCAAACGGCTTTACAAGATGGCGAAGGTTGCTTATCGATTGATGAAGTTTATGAAGGACTCGTTCCACGAAGTAAAAGAATCACCGTGGAATATTATGACGTAGATGGCAACAAACATAAGGAACGCTTTAAAGGCTATCCCGCCATTGTCATTCAACATGAAATTGACCATTTAAATGGGGTTCTCTTCTACGATCATATCAATCAAGACAATCCTTTTGGACTCTCCGATGATTTAGAAATTTTTGAAGAAAACCTATAAGCAGAACATTGAAATGAATAATAAAAAACTCCTCTCCACTGCTCAATCAAAGAACAGCGAAGAAGGAGTTTGTTTTTTATTTATAGAGCTTTAATCGCTTCAAGCGTTTCATCGTAGTCCGGTTCATCCGCTATTTCTTCAACGATTTGAACGTATTGAATGACACCGTCTGTATCCACTAAGAATACAGAACGCGCTAAACGTTCGTCGTCGCCGAGATCGATTTCTAGCCCATACGCATCCCCAAATTCACCTTTAGTATCTGATAAAGTTGTTAAATCCAGGTCGTTTTCTTCGTTCCAAGTATTAAATTCGTCAACTGTATTCCGACTAACCGTTAAGAATTTAACATCTTGTTCTGCTAATTTGTCTGCAAAGTTTTTAGTTTGTAGTTCGCAGGTTCTTGTTTGAACGTCTGGGACAATACTCAATACGACGGCTTGATCGCCAAAATAGCTCGCTAACTTAACATCGTCGCCTTGACGAGTGGTTAATGTAGCATCTGGTGCTTGGTCGCCCACATTCGGTTGAGTACCTTTAATTTCTACAGGATCTCCTTGAAATGTCACTTGCATAAATGAAACATCCTTTCTTAATCTGTTTTATTCTTTCTTCCATAAATAGTATAGTAATGAATTTTATCTTAATCAAAGAATATCGCTTATTGTAAAAGAAAAATAATCGAACTAGTTATTTTTACGAAAATCAGTTATTCTATGAAGGAGGTGCGAAAGATGAGATTATCTATAGAAGAATATATTTTGGGGACCATCCCCGTATTAGAAGTTGTGGCCGAAGATAACATAGGCAAACGCTTGCCTTTAATTGTTTATTATCATGGCTGGCAATCTTCGAAAGAATTAACACTCACTCAAGGACGATATTTAGCCCGTCAAGGTTTTCGAGTCATTTTACCGGATGCTTTTAATCATGGAAAACGTAAAATGCCGATGACTGATATCCCTTCTTTAACGTTTTGGCAAAGTATTCATACGAATTTATTTGAATTTGGCTATATTATTGATGCCTTACAAAAAGGAAACCTAGTGGACGATCAAATTGGTGTGGGCGGACTGTCGATGGGTGGAATGACAACCACAGCTCTACTCACCCAACATCCTGAAATTAAAGCCGCCGCTTGTGTCATGGGAACACCAAAATTAGTCGCTTATCGTGATCGGATTTTTGAACATGCGACGCAAATGAACCGTTTCTTCCCCCATGACTACAATAAATTATTAAAATGGATCCCGGAATATGATTTGTCTTTGCAACCTGAAAAAATTGCTGGACGTCCTCTATTATTCTGGCACGGCAAACAAGATGTGGTGGTTCCATATAATCATGTGGTGGAATTTATGGAAGAAAATAAAGAGAAAGAAAATATTGAATTTATCCATGAAGATGAAGAACATTTAGTCCGTCCACAAACGATGGAAAAAATCACTGAGTTTTTTGTTGATCATCTCCTGTCATAAAAAGTAAAAACGGCGTCCTGAATTTTTGTTCAGAATGCCGTTTTTTGTTTTATACAATTTATGAATAAAGTTTATAAAATAGCCATAACAATATAGTTTAGTATAAATAAGCCCATCGAGATCCAAAGAATCGGGTGCACTTTTTTAGCTTTTCCTGTCACCAAACTGATGAGACCATAAGTAATAAAGCCGGCCGCAATCCCATTTGAAACCGAATAAACAAGGCCCATAAAGATAGATGCAAAGAAAGCAGGAACCGCTACTTCGAAGTTATTCCAATCAATATTGTTTAATGAACTTAACATCAGAATACCGACAATGATTAATGCAGGAGCGGTCGCTTGCGGAGGGACAATACTGATGACTGGCGCTAAAAACATCGCTAAAACAAAGCAGATGGCCGTAGAAACGGAAGTCATGCCTGTTCGTCCTCCTGCACCGATCCCAGCTGCGGACTCGACAAAAGTGGTAGTATTCGATGTCCCTAACACAGCTCCAAAAATTGTACCGATCGAATCCCCGAACAATGCTTTTTCCATCTTTGTATCAAAGCCGGTACTCTCTTCCAAAGCTTTCATATCTTCATCCGTAAAAATACCTGTCTGCCGACCGGTTCCGATAAACGTCCCTACAGTGTCAAAGACATCCGCTAAACTAAAGGCGAAAATAGTCATAATAACAACAGGAAGTCTCGTCACATCGCCAAATAAAGAAGGCAGCCCTTCAGAAGTAAAGATCGCGCCAAAGGTTACCCCTAAATCAGCAAATGCCGACCCGAGTGAATTTTCTGAAAAATCAATCGCAGATAAATCCGTCACACCGAAGAGAATACTTAATAAAGTGGTTAACACAATACCGACTAAAATAGCCCCTCGTACATTTTTTAATAACAAGACAATTGTAAGCAATAAACCAACCAGACCAATCAATACACCTGAGTCCGTAAAGTCTACTAATTCTGGTAAAATACCGCCGGTAGACACTACATTTGTCACACCACCCGCGAATGTTTCTGCCGTCGGATCGCCGCCATTTACAGAAATAATATTACTCGCATCCGAAGTAAACTGTAATAATCCTAAATTTTTAATGCCTAAATAGCCGATAAATACCCCAATACCCGCTGAAATGGCATTTTGTAAAGTACTCGGAATCGCAAGAATCAACATTCTGCGAATGCTGGTTAGCGTAATCAAGACATTAATTAACCCACAAATAAAAACCATCGATAAGGCTTCTTGCCAAGTAAAACCGAGACTAAAAACAACCGTATATGTAAAGAAAGCATTGAGTCCCATTCCTGGTCCCAGAGCATAAGGAACATTTGCGATAAGTCCAATCGCTAAAGTTGAAATGGCGGATGCAAAAATGGTCGCAAGAAAAACCGCTTGATTGGGCATGCCCGATAACTCAAGAATAGCTGGATTCACAAAAATAATATAAGACATCGCTAAAAATGTCGTAACCCCCGCGGTAATTTCAGTACTCAAGTTCGTTTTATTCTCTTTAAACCTAAAGAATTTGCTGATCGTGTTCAATGAAATTCCTCCTGTTTTCTTAACATTTTTTATAATTACAGAAGAATCATAGCACTTAACACGAATAAAAACAATCTATTTCTGCTTTTTATCCATTTATCATCCGTTATATGTATCGTATTTCTCTTTATTACTTTAAAAAGTAACCTAAAACCGAACGTTTTTCATTAGATGAAATAGAAAAAGAATGCAGTCTTCACCACATTCTCGATTTTATATTTTATTATCACTCACTTACTCGCGCAAGCCTTTTTGTTTCTGGGAGGCTTCTATTCCTTCGTTAAATGAAGTTATTGTGCCATCTGGCATTACTTGAATGATCTCTTCCGTAAGAATATCTAAGGTTTCATTATTCGGGTTATTGCCGCCAATCGTATGCTGCTTGTCCTCCGTAAAGACCGTTAAATATTCGTATCCTCCATCCATCACTTCCATTTCACTTAAATCCTCTGATAATGAGAAAAAGCGACGCTCCTCTAAGGTGTCTTGTAAGGATTGGACAGCATCCTCACCAATTTCAAAGGACACTGTATGAGGGGCATTTTGATCGATCCCTATCTCTTTATCAACAGGTGTCGATATGTTTCCTTGGCCATTACTAAAAAGTGTGATTGCTTCAGGATATAAATTGTACATAAGATCGGGTCCATAATCTCCATATTCATATTCAATAAAAGCGGTATCTCCTGCAGGAAAAACAATAGACGCTGTGCAACCAACAAGTAAAATGGAGAAAACCATCGTATACAATATGCGCATAAGAAACTCCTTTAACAAATTTTATTCTATAGCTATAACTACCATAACAAGTTGTAGCCCCTCTCTCATTCTTTCTCCATCATTTGATTAAATAATTCAAAGATATGTTTGTGTTTTCGTTTTAAAGAGAGCGGTCGATAGATTTCCATATCTAAAAAAGCATGTTTTGTTTCACCGAGAGCGCGAATTTCTTTGGTATCTACATCTCTTACTTCATAATGAATGATTAATTTGACGCCCGTAAATTCAGTAATTTTTGCTTCGATCTCTACGGTTTCGCCGAAGCGAACCATACTTTTATACTCAGCGGACGCGGATAAAACAGGGACAATAATTCCTTCTGCTTCCATTTGAAAATAACTAAAGCCCATTTCATCCATTAAATAAGTCCGAGCTTCTTCAAACCAGCGAATATAGTTTGAATGATGCACAATCTGCATTTGGTCCGTTTCATAATACTGTACTCTATGTTGCCAATTCTTCATTTTATGTCATCCTTTTTCTTTATGGTATTTTTAAAATCGTGTGAGTCTATGTATAGCAGTAGATGCTGCAAATCATGATAATCTTTATTTGTGGCTAACATTCCACACCCATCAATCACAGGACCCTCTACCAAATCAATTTGCAGCGTTTAGAATGGTAGGTTTTAAAGTCCACCATACCTCTACAATATACACAGTAACAAGAAACCTCTCACAAAATGAAGAGATAGTTCTTGAGGAAGTTAGTGAATTCTCTTTATACTAATAGAAGATGCATCCAGTATACTGGATGATGAAGCTTTCGCAAAAAATCTGTTCATCTCAACAAACGAATAAGTATAAAGAAAAATGGTGATAATTAATGAAAATAGCGATTGTCGGTTTTGGTGTAAGTGGAGCAGCTCTCCTGATGGCCCTAAAAACCTCTGGGAAATTAGAAGAGGATCTACAGGTCGATATTTTTGATCCCAATGATGAACCCGCTGTGGGTTTAGCTTATGGAGAAGACTCCCCACATCTACTAGTCAATGCCTTCCCCACGGCGATGTCTCTCAATCCAGAAGATAAATTTGAATTTTCAAAATGGCTAGCGGATCATTATCCCGAATATGATGCAAAAGTCGATTTAGTCCCTCGTACAATTTTCGGTGAGTACGCAAAAGAACGCATCACGCCTTTGCTGAATGAAGAGAATGTTACCTATTATCAAACAGAAATTGTGGATACAGATGTGCTAAAAGAAAATACCTCTACGAGCTATCAATTAAAAGATGCGGAGGCTACGCAATATGGCTCTTATGATTCACTCTTTTTAGCACTGGGAACTCCGCCTTATCAAGATTTTTATCAGTTGCGGGGCCTTAAAAATTATATCCACCATCCTTACCCAGTGATCGAGAAATTAAAAGATATTCATCCGAATACAAGGGTCGCCATCATTGGTTCCGGACTGACAGCTTTTGATTTAGTCAACTACCTTAGTCATGAAAAAGACTTGCAGCAACCCATCGGTATTTTTACGATTGTTCCTCACTTTAATTCATTACGAGTGCCGCCTTATCAAGGGTCCGCTCTTGAATACTCGTTAGATAAAGACTGGATAGAAAAAGAAGCGCAGAAAAATGAAGGAAACATTCCTTTAAACCGAATGATCAAAACTATTGACCAGGATTTAAAAGCAAACCATATTGATCTAACTGCGATTCGAGAAGAATATGATCCTACTCATTTAGAGGGGACTTATCATACTTATTTTGGTCAAGATCACCCTGAACTCGCAAAACTTCAAGCCTATATTGGTCTTTTATCTGGGCATTTAGGAGATCTTTATATGACCTTGTCTAAAAAAGACCAGGCGCGTTATCATACGGAATATGCTGAAATGTTTTCTCACTACCAAGTCCGATTAGCGCCTGACGCCGTGGCGAATATGTACCAGTTAATGACACAGGAACAACTTTTTATTGTCCCCGATTTAATGGAAATTGATCCGCAAGAACAATTTATATTGAAAAGCGCAAGTGGGAAGTCTTACCAAGCGGATGTTGTGATCAATGCCTCTGGTTTTGATTTCAATACCGATCGTATTGGCGAGGACAATCCCCTTCTCGCAAAACTCCTCGATAAAGGAATGCTTTTGGATAAAGATAAACGAGGAATTTTAGTCACTTGGCCCGAAAGCCAAGTCATTAGTCAGAAATACGGCCCACTCGATCAATGCTTTTATATTGGCCCTTGGCTAGCGAATACCCACTACGGAAATAATAACGTCAATGCATTGGTCCAAAAAGCGGATGAAATCGTTAGAAACTATCTAAAAGTTTAAAAAATAAAAATAAGTTAGAAGTCATTTTATCATAAAACTTCTAACTTATTTTTTATCCATTACGGGAAGACCCCATATATGTCTGTCTATATTCATCCTGATCTAACACTTCGATCACATTTGACCAATGTAAAACAGTTCCTACAAAATCTCTAATATCTAAACCTTCCATTTCATATATTTCTGCATCATTAACAGTTCCCGTTGCTTCTTCAATAAATGTTACTTTATATCCGCGATCATAGGCCGCAATTGCCGTAAATTGACAACAAAATTCTGCATTAAATCCCACAATAAATAGATGTTCAACATTTAAGGCTTCCAGTTTTTTAGCTAAATTCGTTTGAAAAAATGCACTAGGTGTTTTCTTCTCGATAACATCCTTCGCATATTTTTTTATGGAAGAATGGATAGCTGAACTTTCTTTTTCTGCATGAAAAGGACTGGTGGGATCATCCGCTAGATTTTTAACAAAGATAACAGGATCATTCTTCTTCTCAAAATCCTGAATGATTGCTTCAATATTCTTTAATTCTGTTTTAAAATCTTTAGTTTCAACAATTGCATTTTGAATATCTATGGCTAAAAGTGCTCTCATTTTACCATCCTTATGTTTTGAATTTTATATTCTATCGTTTATCATCGTTCTTTTTTCGTCAGTTATCATATGATATAATTATTCCTTATTCTACCCTTTCTCTTTTGCCACGCGCACGCCGACTTCTAAGACACCAGCTAAAAGTCTTCTTTCATCTGTTGTAATTGGCTCGCCATAAAAATAAAGGTCCGTTTCCTCTTCCACTCGGTCAATAAGATTTTCAATTTGTTTTGCCACATCTTTTTCTGTTTGTTCGACATATGACCAATAATTTTCTTCTTCTAACGTATCATTGACATCCTGTTTCCCTAGAATTAAATCTGTGGAAACATTGAAAATCTGAGCCAATTTTAAAATTTCATTGTCTCTTAAAGGACGCTCTCCCCGTTCAATTCTCCCCATGACATTTTTATTTAAATTCATCAATTCTGATAATTCTACTTGGGATATATTTTTTTGCTCTCGTAAATTAATAATAGTATTTGAAACATTCATTTTTTATCTCCTATATCTATTTTATTTACATAATAGCATAAATGCTTTTTAGATACGTTTTGTATACAATATAGATATAATTACTTGTTTATCTATTTTAGACATGATATATTAGTTACTGAAATAGATATTGCCTTTTTGGCTCTAATTTGGGTATATATAACCCGATCATAAAATGAATGGAGGAAAAAATGATGAGCAGATACAAAGTGAGGAAAGAAAACATCATACAACGGTGTGATGCAATGGAGAAGAAGCGTGAAGCAGCCTATGGTGAGATGACAGAATTAGAAAATGAAATCAATGTTCTTCAAGAAAAAATTTTATCCAACTTAGAAAGTGCCTTGGAATTTAAAAAACAAGGAGATATCATGAATTCTTATTTACAATTCTTAGAAAATCAATTAGTCATTGAGGCTTTGGAACAACGGTCTTACTCCATCGAAAATTTTGATTTGATGGAACGGAGTCGACTTATTTTCGCCTTACGTGATGATGATGTTCTTTTATTTGATTGGTTTGTCAATAAAAAGCAAGAAGGCTATGAATTTAACCAAGTTGGACCATTGCATCAAATCTTTATGGAAGATTATGAAGATTTTCGTGCTGAACAAGCTGAAAAATAATTTGCAATATAGTGCTTCTTTAAGAGGTTAAAGCAGTTAAATTTAACATTAAAACACGCAAGAAATCTCGTTTCTATTTAGGGATTCCTTGCGTGTTTTCATTTAGTCTAATTTTTCTAATCGTCTTGCTGGTTCCTTACGCTTCCATCTTTTGCTCTAAAAATTGCTTACTGACTTGCACACCAGTTACGATATCGGCTAAATCGCTCCATTCATCGGGGTGATGACTAATTCCTTGATGACTTTTAACAAACACCATGGCCACTGGACAGTCAAGTGCTAAGTTCATCCCATCGTGTCCGGCACCACTTGGTAAAGTAAGAGGTTCTTGATGCGTCACTTCTTGGATGACTTGTTTTAAATCGGCCTGTAACTCTTCATCCATCAGCACAGGATTAACGTCAGTTGTTTTCGTGTAGTCCACTGAGAGCTCATTTTCTTTGGCTAAATCGAAAGCACAATCGATGATTTGGCGTTCAAGTGTTTGGCGATCTTCAAGGTTCACATCTCGAACATCGACGGTCAATTCAACTTTTTCCGCAATGACGTTCGCTCCATTCGGGTAAACATTCGCTTTGCCGACAGTCGCAACCGCTGAATCACTAATCTTCTCAGGCAATAAACTGATTTCGTAAATAAAACGACCTGCTGTAACGAGTGGATCAAAACGGTCATTCATCGGTGTATTGCCCGCATGATCACTAACACCTGTAAAGGTAAAGTTTAAATCAGCCAAACCAGCAATGCCCGATACTACTCCAACAGATTGTTCCGCATCTTCTAATAATTTTCCTTGCTCAATATGGGTTTCAATATAAAGTTCATACTCTCGCTTCTTTTTAGCATTGAAAAAAGAGTCGACAGATAATTGCCGATTTTCTAATGTATCGGAAAATGAAAGACCCGTACTCGTGGCTTTCAAATCCTGCAATGCTTCTTTGTTTCCTAAGCCCATAAAAGCAGAACTTCCAAGCACTCCTACGTTAAATTGAGACCCTTCTTCTTCTCGAAAAATAATGATGTCATAATTAAAAGGTGGTGTGTATCCTGTGTCTTTCCATGCTTGTGCTACTTCGATGGCTGTAAGAACACCAACTGTTCCATCAAAATTTCCACCATTCGGCACAGAGTCTAAATGAGAACCAGACGCAAAAGTTTTTTCACTGGATGCTCCTTTGATATGTCCGATCATGTTTCCAGCCTCATCGATTTCAATTTCTGCCCCTGCTTCTTCGAGCCATGTTCTAGCTAAATCATGGGCCGCCTGTTCTTTTTCGCCATATCCATAACGACTAACACCTCCGGACGGCATCTGACCAATTTCACTTAATTCCCTTAGTCGCTTCGCAATCCGTGTTCCATCAATTCCATCAGTAGACAACTCATGATCATATGTAGTTAATAAACGGCTTTCTAAATTTTCTATCATCTCTTCCCTCCTATTTTTTCTAGTTTATAGCTTTGACAGTCGTCCGTCAATTTTTATAGAGCGTTTTAAATATATTCCCTGCTTTTGATGAGCTGATCATGCACGGTCTTTTCTAAAAACAAAAACTCCTCACTTACCAAGATAGGCGCGACGATTAACGTAAATAGATTTAATAACAGCACAAAAGCCACCAGTACTGACATACCGGTGGCTTTCTTCATGAAAAAAAAATATGACAGAACAAAAAGAAAAGCGACCAGACAACAATGTTGACCTGATCGCTTTCCTTTAAAATATAATGGAGATAATCGGTCTCGAACCGACGACCTCTTGAATGCCATCCAAGCGCTCTCCCAACTGAGCTATATCCCCGTAAATACTGGTTTAAAAAACAACCAGTAATAGTATAACATATTTCTAAATTAAATCTAGTCTTTTAAAAGCTTTATAGATTCCATGATCATTATTTGAGTGGGTGACAAGGTCAGCGACCTCTTTAACACGCGGTTCTCCGTTAGCCATCGCAATCCCGTAACCGGATTTTTGAATCATTTCAAAATCATTGTTTCCGTCACCGACCGTAATGATGTCTTCATGCTCATAACCTTTTTGTTCAGCTAAAATGCTAATGGTCTCGTATTTTGATCCCGTTGCTGGCAAAACATCAACGGCTTTTTCATACCAACGGACAAAACGGAATTCAGGAAAATCCGCTTGACGATATACTGTACTATCTTCATCATCAATAAATAATAATAATTGAATTAATTCATTGTCATAATGAAATCTTCCTGAATCGTCATAATCGGGGACATCATATCCTACATACTGCATCCCGTCCACCATACGAGGACTGACTTCTTTTGAGCGTCGTAAAAGCTCATGCGCTGTTTCATAAACAATCGGGTGATTTTCGGCATCCGCTCGTTCAATTAAACGATGAAGCGCGCCTTGGTCCAATGGATTTTTATAAGCTGTTTCATGATTATAAAAAGCCTCAGCTCCATTACACACGATATAGTGATTAAAGGCTAAATCTTTAATGACACCATCCGCCATCAACGCATTTCGTCCTGTCGCTATGGCTAAATCGTGTCCAGCAGCGCTTAAGGCTGTTAAAGTCTCCCGCGTACTCTCGAGAACCTCTTTATTATCATCAAGCAACGTCCCATCAATATCAAAAAATATAAACTTTTTATCCATAAGTCCTCCTACAAATTCTCATTAAAAATAAATCCTTTAAATTAAACCGTAATTAATTCAATCTCTTCTTCTTTTAAAAATTTTCGCATCTCGCTTTGAATTCTTTTATCTGTATAAATTTTTGTCACTTCTGAAAAAGGAAAGAATCGAACTAACCCTTTGTTTTTAAATTTAGTCGCATCAGTTAAAATAATTAATTCATCCGCTTGTGCCGCCATCGCTCGTGCAGTCTCTGCCCGTCGTAAGTCTAAGCTGGTAAAGCCTCTATCTTTATCGATCCCGTCAATCCCGACAAACATTTTATCACAATAAAAATGACTCACGGCTTTTTCCGTTAAGATGCCTGTACTGACTTGAGATCGTTTTTGATATTCGCCACCCAATAAAACAATATTGATCGTTTCACTTCGGCGAATATGTGAGGCAATAAAGTTAGAATTCGTAATGATGGTGACATTTTCGCGGTTATTAGCCAGCTCTTCTGCTAACAAGGCACAAGTTGAGCCCGACTCGATTAGCACTACATCATTATCAGAAATCTCTTTCGCTGCTTCCTTAGCGATCCGTTTTTTAAGGTCGTAGTTAACGGCTAGTCGATAATTTAAATCGTCTTCGCTGTTTAACACCGCATAACCATGTTCTCGATGGAGAATGCCTTTTGTTTCTAATTGATCCAAATCTTTTCGGATCGTTACTTTTGAAACATCTAATCGTTCAGACAATTCATTCACTTCAATTTTTCGTCGCTCACTGACGATTTTCACGATCTTCTCTAACCGTGTCATAGGACCCCTCTCTTTCTTTTCTTCCAAAGTATAGCAAAAATATCCCACCGCGTCTATTTCATTCACAGCTTTTATCCTTTCATTCGAAAGCTCTCCTAAAACAAAAAACTCTCGTAAGAAAACTATTTAGCGTCTTCTTACGAGAGTGGAGATCTATTAAGATCTGTCTTCTTTTAATTTTCTAGTTTTTACAATGACCATTAAACTTAAACCGGCAGCAAGTGTTGCAAAACCGAGGACTTGGATATTTTTAGACTCGCCTGTTTCAGGAAGCAATTCAGGAACTTTGGTATTTCTGGACGGCGTAAAAGTTTTCGTTTCATTGTTTTCTACTGTCTTATCTTCGACTATTTCATCGGCCAGCTCTTCTTCAGCAGAGGACTCTTCAACGGTTGACGTTTCCTCATACCCTTCATTGACTTCGACTTCAGGAGCATAATAATCAGTCGCGCCTGATTCACTTTGAACATAGAATTGATTTTCATATAAATGTTCTTCGCCATTATAGAGTAACAGCATCGGAACGGTTGCCCCTTCTTCTAAATAACTAGCATCGCCCGCAATATTTCGGACGGTCCAGTAGCCGTTCTCGTCTACTGAAGCGGATCGTTGTCTATTTGAACCCGGGTAAAACACAACAACATTCGCATTAGGATTCGCATAACCAGAAATACTTTCTGCTTGCGGATAGATAGGGTCGACCGCTAAGATCGGTTTTTCTATCTCCGGTTCAGGTGTAGGTTCTGGCTCCGGTTGTGGTGCTGGTTCCGGCACTTCTGGGACTTCCGGTTCTGGATCGGGAGTTGGTTCAGGTTCTGGCTCTGGGATTGGGTCAGGATCTGATTCATCATCACCCGGCTCCCCTTCGCTTGGTTCTTCTTCGTCGGGGACCGTTCCTCCATCAGGATCTTCAGACTCTCCATCTTCAACAGGATCATTCGGATCGATGAGTCCATCTTCTCCCTCAGAAACTTCTCCTTGTTCGTCATTCGGATCGTAAATATTTCCCCCAGCTTCATCATTCATTTCATTTCTTGGCGCCCTTCTAAAAGGACTAGAAGCACTATCTTCTGCAGGAAGCGTATCTTCGTTTTCCTCGGGAACGTCTATGGGGTCTTCCGTCGTCTGAGGCTCTCTTGTATCAGACGTGTTATCCTCTTGGTTGTTGTCTAATTGAGTATCATTTTCTTCCCCAGTTGTTTCAGAATCTTTCGCTGTTTCATCATTCCTCATTTTTAGATCGGCGTCAAAATGTTCATCTGAATATTCTTCCGCTGCGGACACAACGGTTGTTCCTTGAATGGGAGTTAAAATTAACGAGGTACTCAGGGCGATCATCACCGCACCTGTGAAGTATTTATGAATCGAAGAGCCAAAAAGGCTTTTTCGTTCTTTTCGCAATTCGGTTAATCCTCCTTGTAATTTTCAAAATAATTATAAAATAACTTATAAAATCGTTATATATATAATACACTACTACTAAGCTTTTGCAATGGATTCCCCTTTAAAAGTTTAATTTTATTTGGTCAATAATTAATCTCTCTCAGCCCATACCAAAAAAATGTCAAATGAAGATTACTCGCTATGTGATAACGGTTTCAGCGCTTTGTTGCTATACTTAAAATAGATTCTATGCTAAAATAATCATAACGATTTGCGTGTTTGCGCATAGATTGTACGGAAATACATACGAAGGATTTTATGCATTCAGTGTTGGAGATGGCAACAAGAAACAACACTTAAAGTTTTTTAGAATCCACGTATAAAAAGACAATGAACAAAAGAAATTAAAAATTAAGAAAATAGAAAAAGGAGTATATATATTAATGAAACCAAATATAAAGAATAATGAGGTGGCTGTTTTTGCCTTAGGTGGACTAGATGAAGTAGGAAAAAACACTTATGGTATTCAGTTCCAAGATGAATTAATCATTATTGACGCTGGTATTAAATTCCCAGAAGATGATCTGTTGGGAATTGACTATGTCATTCCTGATTATTCATATCTATTAGAAAACAAAGATAAAATTAAAGGACTATTTATTACCCATAGTCACGAAGACCATATCGGAGGTATCCCTTATTTATTAAAAGAATTAAACATTCCTGTTTACGGAAGTAAATTAGCGATTGCGATGATTCGAAATAAATTAAGCGAACACCGTTTACTACGCGATGCCAAGTTACATGAAGTCACAGAAGATTCTGTGATCAAATTCCGTAAGTTATCTGTGCAATTTTTCCACACGAACCACAGTGTGGCTGAATCATTTGGAATTGCGGTTCAAACCCCTTATGGTCACGTCGTTCAAACGGGTGACTTCAAGTTTGACTTTACACCGCCATTTGGTAAAGATGCCAACTTACAAAAGATGGCAAAGATTGGTGAAGAAGGTGTGATCACCCTTCTATCCGACAGTACAAACGCTGAAATTACTGGTTTTACTGATTCCGAACAAGTGGTGAATGAATCCATTAATGACTTAGTTGAAAATATTGATGGGCGTATTATTTTCGCTTCTTTCGCATCGAACTTATCTCGTATCCAGCAAGTGATCCGTGCTGCGCGATTATCTAATCGTAAAGTAGCTGTCTTCGGTCGAAGCATGATTAACGGAATTGAAATTGGTCGTGAGCTTGGTTATATCAAGGAAGACCCAAGTATCTTTATCGAAGCAAACGAAATTAATGCTTATGAACCCCATGAAATTCTTATTTTATGTACGGGTTCTCAAGGGGAACCTTTTGCAGCGTTAAGTCGTATTGCAAATGGTACTCACCGACAAATTTCAATTATCCCTGGCGATACCGTTATTTTCTCAAGCTCCCCAATTCCTGGAAACACGAATTCAGTGAATAATTTAATTAACTCTTTATCTGAAGCTGGAGCAAATATCGTTCATGGTAAAATCAATAACATCCATACTTCGGGTCACGGCGCGCAACAAGAATTGAAATTAATGCTACGTTTAATGAAACCGAAGTTTTTCGTGCCGATCCACGGTGAACGCCGTATGCAGCACGAGCATCAAGAATTAGCGGTGCAAACAGGTGTTAAAGAAGAAAATACCTTTATTTTAGATAATGGAGAAATCTTAGCTTTCACTGAAGAGTACGCTCGTCGTGCCGGTGATTTCAATGCACAAGACGTCTATATTGATGGTAAAGGAATTGGCGATATTGGTAACGTCGTTTTACGTGACCGTCGTGTCTTGTCGAACAACGGCCTTGTCGTCGTCGTCGCAACCATTGATAAAAACAAACGTAAAATCTTGGCAGGTCCTGATATTATTTCTCGTGGATTTATTTATATGCGAGAATCCGGTGACCTCATCCGTAGTGCACAAGCTGTAGCTGAAAAAAGTATTCAACATTCATTTGGCTACAAACAAATCAATGAGTATAAATTACGAAATGATTTAATTGAAGACTTGAAGAAATTCCTATATACAGAAACAGAACGTCGACCAATGATACTACCGGTTGTCTTAACTAAATAATCAATAAATATTTTATAAAAGCAGCTCCCAATAGATGAAAAATCATCACGGGAGCTGCTTTTTTTATTGCTATTTTGAACATTTAGGAACTTTCGTCATTCTGATTACCGAAAAAGAACTCGTGAGTACGTATTCAATATTCAATACCATAACCATGTGGCCTATGGTGCCGAATGTCATCTTCATCCGGACGAGCGAACCTTCCGTGAGCACGAAAAGCTTTTACGACTCACCGGGACGAGTGCTTCCGAGCACGCTTTTTACTTTCGCTTCCTCGAGCTCATCCTTCCCTTTAAAGCACAAAAAAGAGGCTTATAACAGCCTCTTTTTTTATTGATTGACAATATTATGTTTAAAAGCATAGATCGTCGCTTGTGTGCGGTCAGACACTTCTAATTTTGATAAAATGTTGGAAACATGGGTTTTGACGGTCTTTAACGTAATATATAATTCTTCGGCAATCTCTTGGTTCGAAAGCCCATCTGCGATTAAGCGAAGAACTTCTAACTCACGTCTGGTTAAATCTTCGTGGAGATTCATACGATAACCATTGTCTTCATTTTCTTGGATCTTTTTAGACACTTCTTCTTCAATAATGGCTTCCCCTGAGTGCGTGCGCCGAATAGCATCCGCAATGTCGCTTGCTGAAGAAGTTTTTAATAAATAACCACTTGCGCCGGCTTCCATAGCGGGATAGACTTTTTCATCATCAATAAAACTGGTCAAAATTAATATTTTTGCTTCAGGCCATTCTTCAAGGATGACTTTTGTCGCTTCAATCCCATCCATGACGTCCATGACTAAATCCATCAAAATAACATCGGGTTTCGCTGCTAAAGACATCTTCACGCCTTCAGCGCCATCCTCTGCTTCTCCGATGACTTCGATATCTTTTAATACAGAGAAATATGAAGTCAATCCTAAGCGCACCATTTCGTGATCATCCACAATTAATAATTTTATCATTTGCTATCCCCCTGTAATTAAAGGAACGCGCAGTTCAATACTCGTTCCTTGGTCTGGAAATGAAATAATCCGGACATTGCCACCTAAACCTGCGATCCGTTCGCGAATATTCCGTAAACCAAAGCCACTATTCTGTTTCTCTTCCATATCAAAACCTGAACCATCATCAATAAAACGTAACTGATAATAATCTTCAGATTTTTTAAAAAACACTTCTAACTCATCCGCATCGGAATGACGTAAGACATTTGACAAAAGCTCTTGAATAATCCGAAACAAATGATCTTCAACAACATCGGTGAGCTTAATATCATCGATTTCATGCGTAATTGTAATCGGGACTTTTGATTTTAATTCATCGAGTAACTGTTCGATTCCCTTCTTCAACGAGCGCCCATCGAGTTGTGTCGGTCGTAAATGAAGCAGGAGTGCACGCATTTCAGATTGGGCATCCCCAATAATATTTCCGATTAGATCCACTTGAGCTTGTAAATGTTCCGGCAATTCATCCGCTTCCGCTTGAATCGTCGATAACAACATCGCCGCCGCAAATAATTGCTGGCTGACGGAATCATGTAATTCTCGAGCGATGCGATGACGTTCTTCTTCTAATATTTCTTCTTTTGTTTCACCCTGCATCGTGGCCGCTTGTTGTGCCGCGCTCACTGCTTCTTCGGAAATTAACATCATTTTCTCGTGCAATTGTAAAAATTCCCGGTCTATCCGTTCATTAATTTGAATCGGTGTTTCATCGGAAAACATATTCAGAAAAATACGGGCGGAATACTGCCCTTCATTTAACATTTTTAAAGCATCTTCTACTTTTTTCGTTTTCTTCCGTTCAAATATTTTTAAATAAGAAAAGAATGAAAAGGCCGTCACTAAAGCAAAGAATAATAAATAAAAGAACAACGGAAAATAAGAAAAATGTCTTTCAAAAAATACCACATACCATGATTCTTCCGTGAAACTTACAAGAATAAAAAGCGCGAGGAAGAAGTAAAGACTAAAAGCTGCTATAAAATAAAGGAAAAAATCTCGTAGCGTCTTTTTTCTCATAAGAAAATCACCTCGACCTCACCAACAAGAACGTTCGCGACCAGTTTAATTTTTCGCGGGTTCGTATCATAACGTTCCGAGCGCCATTTAAACGTTTCATTGCGCAAGTCGATCTCTTCTTGATCGATTTTCAACTCACCCAATAACAAACTAATATCTAACGAGATACTAACTTCTTTCGGGACTAAAATTTTTACATTCCCAAAGCCATGACGAATCATAATGATATTTTGCGCTTTAGGCAAAATCGTATTCCCTAAATCAAAAACGGTGTCCCCAATAAATTTCGTGAAATTTAAGTCATCCCAGCTATAAATCGCATTCGTTGTCTCTGAGTCATTTCCAATCCAACGATTACGAACAATTCTTGGAGTGTTCTGGCCTCTTTGATTAAATTGGACCATGACAAATTCTTTTTCTTGCCCGGAGTTTTTCTTGTTCGTTAAAGCTTCACGTAACGTTTGGAATAGCTGTGGAAATTCACCGATGAATAACATTAAAATAACCACAAGAAATAATAACGCGACGCGACTTGTCAATAAGGCAAAAATTAAGGCCCCGACACCGACCAATAATAATATATTTTGTTTACTGTCATCTACTTGGCTTCGCACCAATAAGGCAATGATTCCCACCCCTGTCATAAAAACAGAGAAGCTATTATTTAATAACTCGTACACCATAACAATGCCTAAAATACCCAGTAGGATAACAAGCCAACGTTTATTCATAAAATTCCTCCTGGTTTTCATATTCTTCTTTATAAGTATACTTAATATTTTAAAAGCTTGCAGCCATTTTTCGAAAAATCAGCCGCAAGACCGATTAAAAAAGGACAAAACCTACGCGGCCTTGTCCTGTTTGTGATTATTTATTTTTTATTGAACGCTTAAAATTTCTACTTCCATATGGCCACCAGGTGTTTCAATTGAAACTTGATCGCCTTCTGCTTTACCAATTAATGCTTTTGCGATCGGTGATTCGTTAGAAATTTTCCCTTCAAATGGATCCGCTTCAGCAGCTCCCACGATCGTATATTCTTCTTCATAGCCATCTGGTAGCTCTTTGAAAAGAACTGTACGACCCAACGTAATTTCGCCTTCTTCAAAATCATTCACATCAATGATTTCAGCATGTTGGATCATGTTTTCTATTTTTTGAATACGACCTTCAACGAAAGCTTGTTCTTCACGTGCAGATTCATATTCTGAGTTTTCCGATAAGTCTCCAAAGCCGCGCGCAATTTTAATACGCTCAACAACTTCTTTTCGTTTCGTTGTTTTTAATTCATTTAATTCATCTTCTAGTTTATCTTTACCTTCAGCTGTCATTGGATATTTTTTTTCATTCATTATGATTGCTCCTAATTTTTTGTTTGTATAAAAACATATTTTGATTATAAAAATGATATAATGATGCCACCTCTAAGTGACATCATTAATATTTTTTTATTACCGAGTTTTTTATGTTATCAAGATAACACGAATTTTCTAAAATGTAAAGGCTATTTTATACTCCATTTCGTCCATCCATTGCTGCTCGTTCATGGAAAATCATCCGAATTTTGGTAATGACTAAATCGATGGCGACTTGGTTATGCCCACCTTCAGGGATAATAATATCCGCATATTTTTTCGACGGTTCCACGAATTGCTCATGCATTTCACGGACGACAGATAAATATTGGTCGATCACATTATCAAGGGCACGTCCTCGCTCTTTAATGTCTCTTTCAATACGGCGAATAATACGTAAGTCAGCGGCCGTATCGACATAAATTTTGATATCCATGAGATCCCGTAAACGTTTATCTTCTAAAATCAAAATACCTTCTACGATAATAACGTCTTGAGGTTTGACGTGGATGGTTTCATCACTACGAGTATGCCTCGTATAATCATAAACCGGCACTTCGATACTCTCGTTATTTTGAAGTTTTGTTAGATGTTCAACTAATAAGTCTGTATCAAAGGCAAAGGGATGATCATAGTTGGTCTCTAGACGTTGTTCAAAAGGAATATCACTTTGATCACGATAGTAAGAATCATGTTCAATCATGACAATGGATTTCCCTGAGAAATAGTCATAGATTTTATTACAGACGGTTGTTTTCCCACTGCCTGAACCACCGGCTACTCCAATAATAACTGGCTTATGCTGTGTATTCATTGGTTTTCCTCTTTCTATTTCAAATTCTAATCATCAGAAAAGCATTGAGCGAGTACTTACTCTCAATGCTTGTTTCTTTAATCGTTATTCCGTAAATGTTCATTTTGATACTCAATGTGTTGATCGTATGTTTCTGAAAAGTATATATCGCCCGTTTCTAAATTCGCTAAAAAGTACATATAAGAGGTTTCTTCTGGATGGACCGCTGCCTCTATCGCGGACTCAGACGGACTATTGATCGGTCCTGGTCCTACACCCGCATACATATAAGTATTATAAGGGGAATCAACTTCTAAATCTTTGTAAGTGGTGCGTTCGCGGTGTTCGCCTAAAGCATAACTGACACTAGGGTCCGTTTGCAGTGGCATGTCTTCCGCGAGTCGGTTGTAAAACACCCCTGAAATCAACTGACGATCTTCGTCTGTTGTTCCTTCTCGTTCAATATAAGAAGCTAAAGTCAACACCTCATGAACGTTTAGTTCACTGTCTTCGATCGCCTCATAATAAGGAAGCAGTGCTTGATCCATACGGGAGACCATTTGAGTGATCAGACTCTCAAGAGAAGTCTCTTCGAATACTTCATAAGTCGCCGGGAATAAGTACCCTTCTAAAACATAGCGTGTCTCTGCCGTGGTTTCAAAAGTATCCGTCAAGAGCGCAGGATGTTTGGAAACAAGTTCTTCAATATAGGTTTCATCTTGGACTTGTTCCATAAATTCATCCGCCGTGAAATCTGTATTCTCATCCACTCGTTCAGCAATTAATTCAATATCTACCCCTTCAGGCACGGTCACTCGGCCCACAGGTTCTTCCGAAATGGGCGTGCCACCTGCATTTAAGTACTCGATCATTTCTTCCATCGACATGGAAGGAGACATTAAATAATTGCCCGCTTGGAAATGATTATCTCCTTGAAAGCGAGTATAAAAATCAAAAATGAACGAACTACTAATTAAATCGTTCGTTTCTAAAATATCGGCAATATTTTTTCGATTAGAGCCGGTGGGAATTTCTATCTCCACCACTTCTTCACTATTTTCGTCGACGGGTTCTAAGCTGTTTTTTACATAAAAATAACCAGTCACCCCTAAAATAACGGCCGCTACGACAAAGAGGGCCAGCATGCTAAGTAAAATCTTGCGCACTGTTTTTTTCTTTCGTGTTTCGTTCAAATCGCTCAGTCCTTTAATTTCAACTCTTAAACAGTATACTTTATTCTTTAAAGAGTTGAAAGAAATTTAAATCGAACAAAAAGGGTGGCACCCCACCCTTTTTCCTTCGATTTATTCTTCATCTTCAGCAATGAATGCTCCAAGAACTTCTTCGATCATGTCCCATTCTTCATCGGTTTCAATATCCGCTAATTGCCCTTCGAGATCTTCATTTGGATTTTCATAACTAAATGCGTATAATTCAACTTCCTCTTCATCATCTGCAGTCGCAGGATAAACGAGGACATAGTTTTTATTAAAATCATCCGATTCAAAAGTTAGTAAGATTTGATAAAGTTCTTCATTACCGTCTTCATCTACTAATGTAATGTAATCGTCAGATGGTGTAACGTTCTGATCGTCTGCCATTTTAAATATCTCCCTTCGCTTTTTCTTGTCGGTCTAAATAATTTTGTAGAATCATCATTGCAGCTATTTTATCAATGACTTTTTTTCGTTTGTTTCGTGAAACGTCGCCCTCTTCAATCATCATCCGATTGGCTTGAGCCGTTGTTAAACGTTCATCTTCGTATTCTACAGGAACAGCAAATTTTTCTATGACCAAATCCCCATATGCTTTCGAAGCTTCCGCTCGTTCACCTAGTGTACCATTCATATGTTTCGGTAAGCCAATAATGACTTTCTCTACTTCATATTCTTCTATGATAGCTCCTAAGCGTTCTAGACCAAATTCTTTTTTCGCTTCGTTAATAGGAATAATTTCTAAACCTTGAGCGGTCCAACCGAATGGATCACTAACGGCGACACCTACTGTTTTGGTGCCGACGTCTAGTCCTAAGATTCGGTTCACTGGCTGTCGCTCTCTAAATAATGTTTTAATAGCTCTTCTAAAACTTCGTCTCGTTCATAGCGACGAATAAGATTTCGCGCATCATTGTGGCGCGGAATATATGCTGGATCTCCTGACAATAGATACCCAACGATTTGGTTAATCGGGTTGTAATCTTTTTCATCCAGTGCGTCATACACGAGATGAAGCATCTTTGAAACTTCGTTTGAATCATTTTCTCGTCCATCAAAACGGACTGTACGTTCATCATTACTCATTGATAATCCCCCATCTATCTTCTTTTCTAAATTTTCTCATAACAATCTTACCGAAAAGCTCAATATTCTTCAATGGTTATTCAATGTATTCCCCATAATTATAACATACTTTCATCGTTCAATTGTCAAACTTTTATTTATTTCCCAGCCAATTTTTAGCGGCTTCCAAGGCGTCCTCTAGGCCCTCTGGGTTCTTTCCACCCGCTTGTGCCATATCTGGGCGACCTCCGCCACCTCCACCAACAAGAGGTGCTATTTCTTTAATTAAATCGCCTGCTTTTAAGCCTGCGCTCACTGCGTCGTCCGTCATTGCAGCTAACATATTTACTTTGCCCTCCGTTGTTAATGCTAATACTAAAACATCTGACGGTTGTGATTCTTTCCATTTATCCGCCATTTGACGAAGTTGATCCATATCTTTTGCATCGACTTTTTCAGCGATTAACGTATAATCTCCTACATTTTGCACATTTTCAAAAATGTCGCCTGCTTGCACATTCGATAATTTCGCATTTAATGATTCATTTTCCCGACGGAGTTCTTGTAATTCATTATATAGACTCGTAATTCGTTCGGTGACTCGTTCAATCGTTTGTGCTTTTGTGAGTTGCGCGGTTTCCGCTAAAATATCTAAGCGGTCTTCTACCCATTTTATGGCGCCTTCACTTGTACGCGCGACGATTCGACGAACACCGGCTCCAATTCCTGATTCGGTCGTAATTTTAAATAACCCGATATCTGAAGTGTTTTGGACATGCGTCCCTCCACAGAGTTCAATCGAATAATCATCAATAGAAACGACGCGGACAATATCCCCATATTTTTCACCAAATAAAGCCATTGCGCCCATTTCTCGTGCTTTATCAAGCGAAGTCACGACCGTTTTTATCGGGTGTGCTTCCCAAATTTTTTCGTTTACGATATTTTCAACTTGTTCCAACTGTTCATTAGTGACTTGTTCTAAATGCGTAAAGTCAAAACGCAAATGATCGGCATCGACCAATGAACCTGCTTGATTGACATGTTCACCCACCACATCTTTAAGTGCTTGGTGGAGTAAATGAGTCGCGGTATGGTTTCTTTGAACGAGTAAGCAACGTAAATGATTGACTTCTAAGCTATATTCATCACCTACTTTTAAAGCTGCAGTGGTTTCGACAACATGTAACGTTTGGCCAGCAGGTGCTTCTTGTGTATCGACCACTCGAGCCACCAGCTCACCTTTTTGATCGCGAATCACTCCTCGGTCACCTACTTGCCCTCCTTTTTCTGCATAGAAAGGCGTGGTGTCAAAGATTAGTTGTGCTTGTCGTTTAGCGTCTACTTCTTCAACAAGTTCATCTTCAAAAACAATCGTGTTTAAAGGACTTGTTACACTCATTTCCGTATAGCCGACAAACTCGCTTTCAGCTTCTAAGTCAGTAAGGACTGCCGATTGGACTTTCATCGATTGATCATTACTACGAGCGGCCCGTGCTCTTTCTCGTTGTTTTTCCATCTCTTCCGCAAAAGCTTCTAAGTTCGTAGTGAATCCTCGTTCTTCCGCGTACTCTTCGGTTAATTCCACTGGGAAACCATAAGTATCATAAAGTAAAAATGCATCTTTACCTGTGACTTGCACTTCCCCTTTGGCTGTTAATTCTTCAAAAACTTTCACTAAATGCTCTAAACCTTCTGTTAAAGTTTCATGGAAACGAGCTTCTTCTTGGCGAATAACTTGTTCAACAAATTCTTCTTGAGTCACAATGTTGGTATAAAAGTCACCCATTATCTCTCCTACAACAGGTACAAGGTCCGTCAAGAAAGGTTTGCTAATTTCCAACTTCCGTCCATGCATAATGGAACGACGAATTAAACGTCGGAGAACATACCCGCGCCCTTCATTAGACGGTAATGCACCATCTGCAATCGCAAAAGAAACTGCTCGAATATGGTCCGCGATGACTTTAAAACTCTGTTTTAATTCTCCGGCTGTTTCATATTCAATGCCTGAAATTTCTTCAATTTTTTCAATCAAAGGTATAAATAAGTCGGTTTCAAAGTTTGTGGGTGCTTCTTGAACAACAGAAGCAATTCGTTCTAAGCCCATCCCTGTATCAATATTTTTATTTGGAAGAGGTTCATACGTTCCGTCTGGTTGGTGATTAAATTGTGAGAACACTAGGTTCCAAATCTCTAACCAACGTTCGTTTTCTCCACCCGGGTAGCTTTCAGGATGGTCCGCCGGTAAATCATTCGCTGCCTGCCCGCGGTCATAAAAAATTTCAGTTTGTGGCCCACTAGGACCGACCCCAATATCCCAGAAGTTCTCATCTTCATCTAAGACATGATCTTTTGCTAGACCGATCTCTTCTTCCCAAACTTGACGAGCTTCTTTGTCATCTGAGTGAACCGTCACATATAGTTTTTCTGGGTCTAAAGCTAGCCATTTATCTGCGGTTAAGAATTCCCAAGCCCATTCAATAGCTTCCTTTTTGAAATAATCGCCAATGGAAAAGTTCCCTAACATCTCAAACATCGTATGGTGACGCGCTGTCACGCCTACGTTTTCAATATCATTGGTTCGGATACTTTTTTGTGAATTAGCAATCCGTGGATTATCTGGAGTCACTGTGCCATCAAAATATTTTTTTAAAGTCGCTACGCCTGAATTGATCCACAATAATGTCGGGTCATTGACAGGAACGAGCGATGCACTCGGTTCTATTTGGTGTCCTTTTTCTTTAAAAAATTCTAAAAACATGGATCGAATTTCAGAACTTGATAATTTTTTCATAACAATCTCCTCTATCTTTTCTATTTATGTTTATTCAATTTCACAGGATAAAATAAAAAAATCGAATAATCTCATTGCGACAAGGACGATTTTACGCGGTACCACCCTGATTGCAATGACATTATTCGATCATTCATTACCTCTTAAATGTAAGTTAACGCTTTACATGCGGCATGCTTTCGCATACAAATCCATAAGGGAGCATCAATTATTATTTGTTCGCACCTCTCACCGCTCGTGCGTCGCTGTCAACAAAGGGAATCATTCATCTGTCCTTACTTGAATACTATAAACTGTTCATTTTAAAAAGTCAACTGCCCAGATCCGAGAGCTGTCCGTTCTTTTGAAAAATGGTGCCCGCGAGTCGATCATTCATTTATCTTCCCGCGGTGAAGCGCCAGCAGGACGATAATCGGTTTTTCTTCCCGCGGTGCTGCTCTAGCAGGACGATAATTGATTTATCTTCCTGTGGTGAAGCGCCAGCGATACGATAATCCGTTTATCTTCTCGCGGTGCTGCTCCAGCAGGACGATAATTCATTTATCTTCCCGTGGTGCTGCGCCAGCGATACGATAATCGGTTTATCTTCCTGCGGTGCTCTTTTCTCCCACTTTTATTGCGCTTGATTTGAGGAAAAATATTTTTCTAAAGAAAAGCCTCTGCCCATGACTTCACTCGCCGAGGTGACTACGATAAAGGCACTCTCATCAATTTGTAAAACCATTTCTTGTAGAGCCGTGAATTCATTCTCTTGAATAACGGCCATTAACATTTCTTTTTCCTCATTTTGATAACCACCGCGTATCTCTAAACGGGTAACGCCGCGATCGATTTTTTCTAAAATTTCTTGACGGATATTCTCGGACTCGTTCGAAATAATAAGCACCATTTTTTGAGTACGATTTCCAATTAAGACATAATCGACAAAGCGAGAGACGACCACTAAACTAATCATACCGTACATAATTGTTTCAATATCAAAAGTGATAAATCCGAGGGCTAAGACAAAACCATCCGTCAGTGAAACAGCCTCGCCCATGGTAACCCGCGTATATTTTTCGATAATTTGCGCGAGGGTACTGGTCCCACCGGTCGAGCCTTTGGATTTATAAACAAGACCTACGCCTATCCCAGTGGCAACCCCACCAAATAAAGCTGCAAGCATCGGATTCAACGTCCATGCTTCTAGACCGCTCACGAGATCAACAAAGAAAGGAAATAACAAGCTCCCTAAAATGGATTTGAAGAACACTTCTTTTCCGAGCAGAACGAAGCTTAAAATTAAAAGCGGAACATTAAACGCATATTGAATATAAGCTGGTTCCCAACCAAACAAGTCATTTAATATAATCGTTATCCCCGAAACACCTCCTGAGATAATTTCATTGGGTAATAGAAAGACTTGAAAAGAAAGGGCCAGGATAAAACTCCCTACCACAATATACATCATATCTTTCCAACTTAACGAATACTCTTTAATGACTTTGTTCATCGTCCATTCCACATCCTCTTTTAATGATTATTGGTATTAGTATAGCTAATTCCATCCCATTGCACAATTATTCTTGGGCCTGTTTTTTAAAGTCGCAACCAGCAAGCGCATTATAAAAATACCCTTCCAAAATCAATGAAAGGATGTTTTATAACAGATGGAGTCCTCTTAAAAAATTCTAATTCGATTGTAGTAAACGAAGGCCATTTAAGATCACAATAAATGTACTACCTTCGTGGACAAGCACACTGAGCGTCATATCTGTTAGTCCTAAAGCACTAACAACGACTAAGAAAGCCGCTACCCCTACAGCAAAAAAGATGTTTTGGCGAATCACGCGTTGCATTTTAGAAGCTGTTTGGTGGAGCTCAACGAGCTTCGATAAATGATTTTGCATCAACACTAAATCAGAAACCTCAACCGCCACATCGGTTCCCTTACCCATCGCAATCCCTACATTCGCATTTACCAATGCAGGCGCATCGTTCACTCCATCGCCAACCATCGCTGTTACGCCATATTTTTCTTTTTGTTGCTGGATAATATCGGCTTTATCTTCCGGCATCACATTCGCTATGACTTCATCGAGGCCTAATTGTTCAGCAACTGCTTGACCTGTTCGCTCCGCATCCCCTGTGATTAAGGTCGTATGCACGCCCTCTTTTTTAAAATAATCAATGGTGGCTTGAGCTTGTTGGTGAGGAATATCCATCAGAGCAATGACACCAACAACTTGCTCTTCTTCTGCTACATAAACGACGGTCTTTCCTTCGGCCGACCATTTATTTTTTAGTTCTCCATATTGCTTCGGAATCTTTTCAAAAGCCGTTGGTTTGCCTATGCGGTAATCTTTATTGTTATAAGTCCCTGTCACACCAATACCGATGTGATTATTGACTTCTAACGCCAAAACATTCTTCGCTTTAAACTTTCTTAAAATCGCATCCGCTAAGGGGTGATTCGCTTCTTTTTCAAGCGCAACAATAATATCGATTAAATCGTCTTCAGCTACCGTTTCCGCAAAGAAATAATCGGTCACTTCAGGTTTTCCATAAGTTAACGTCCCCGTCTTATCAAAAGCGATCGCATCCATTTCAGCGAATGCTGCGAGGTAAGTACTCCCTTTTGAAAGCACTCCTTTTTTCGCTAACTTTGAAGTAGCTGATAGAGTGACAGACACGGTCGCTGCTGCCAAGGCGCAAGGTGATGCAGCCACTAAAATAACTAAGCCACGATAAATACTCTCGGCATACGTCCAATGAGAAACCAGCGGGGTAACCAACATAAAGAGCGCGATCGCTACTAAGACAAAGGTGACATATTTAGGCTCAAATTTTTGAATCATACTTGCTGCTTGCGTTTGATTCTCTTGGTTTTGATTGACTAACTGTAAAATTTTAGCAAAAACCGTCTCATTACTTTCTTTCGTTACTTCCATCGTAAATGTTCCCGAACCATTGATCGTGCTTCCAAAAACGACATCGTCTTTTGTTTTCTCTTGGGGGATACTTTCACCGTTAATGGATGATTCATCAATCGTTGTGGACCCCGCTAAAATCACGCCATCAATCGGCACTTGATCGCCATTTAATACTTTCAGCTGGTCGCCTATTTTTAATTGCTCGACCGCGACCGATTTCGTCCGCCCATCAGGTAGAAGTAAGCGGGCATTTGTCGGATTCATTTCCAACAACTGACTGATTTCTCTTTTACTTTTTCCTTCTGCGTAATGTTCTAAAAAGTGAGCACCGGCAAAGATAAGAATCAAAAGCGCTCCTTCTCCATAACTTCCGATCAGCATAGCGCCCAATGCCGCTAATCCCATCAATACATGCGAATTAGGAGTGAAGTGCTTATTTTTTCGCGTATTTTCGATCGTCTCGCCTAATCCTTCGAGGAACACTACGTGGTAGCCAGCCGTTAAAACCGTCAATGAAAAGAATATATTTTTTAATGTTCCATATTCTTCACTCAAAAAGAAAGCAACGATCGCTAAAATAAGACCGATAAAATATAAAATAACCGGTAATTTTCCGTGTTCATGTTCATGATCATGTTCATGGCCGTGTTTGTGCGTGCTTGTGTCTGCAATTTGAGTTTCTTCTACATTCTTCATTTGTCCGATCCACTCCTAAAGTTTGAGATTTGTTTCCTCTTCTATTTTTAAATCGTAATCATTTCGTTTTACATATGAATCACCATTCATATGTGTTATTTACATTATACTTGTTTTTGTTTCTTTGTCAACATTTGACCACCCAATGACGAAAAGTTTTCATGACAGATTTTTTAGTTCGTTCATTTTCTTTTGTTGTTAAACTTTAAATTATTCCAAAAACTCTTTTTAAAATCTGCCTTGATAGTCTATAATAAAAGTATTGGATAGGAGGTACTATATTTGGATCAATTTTTACATATTATTATTAACCAGCAATCAAGAAATAGTGATGATACCTTTAAAAAATTACTATTAGAATTGCCCAACTATACCAACAACTATAAGATTCATATTACTGATAACATCTTCCAATTGGAGCAGTTAATTAAAGATTTAAAAGAAACCATCACTGCGGAGCAATTAGTTGTAACGGTTGGTGGCGACGGCAGTTTAAATCAAACCGTGACCTTTCTTGAAAAATATGGTTTAAAAAATGACATCGGCTATATCCCTGCCGGTTCCGGAAATGATTTTGCGCGTGCCCATGGTATCCCAGTAAAAACAGAAAAAGCCATCGCACATTTATTTCACGTCAAAGAAGCCACTGAGCTTTCAATCCTACAAGCAACCCAAGGCGATCATGAACATTACGCGGTCAATAGTTTAGGCATTGGACTGGATGGTTTAGTAAATGAAGTGGTCAACGCCAAAGATGGCAAAAAATCATTAGGCCCTACTTCTTATATTGCAGGGGTCTTCTCAGCTTTTGTCAAACAAAAAAAGTTTGCGATCACTATCAAAGTCGACCAAGGGGTTTACACCTTTGACGACGTGCAAATGGCCTTAATCGCCAATAATTCTTATTTCGGAGGCGGGATTAAGATCGCTCCGGAGGCGGATGATCGAGATGACTTTTTAGATGTCATCATCGCTAATGATGTATCGACCAGCAACTTATTAAATATTTTTCCAAGAGTTTTAATCAATCAATCGCACTTATTGCATCCTAAACTTCATTTTTTTAAAACAAAACAAGTTGCTATCTTTACAGAATCTGAACAAACAGCGCAAAAAGACGGCGAAGTCTTTAAACAAAAAGGTTTTGCTTATACTTTTTCAACAAAGAAAAGATCTTTTTGGATATAAAATAAAAGGTGTGGCTGAAGAAAATCTTCAGTCACACCTTTTTGTGCGCCTGGCATGTTATGTAACTTAGTGGTGAAAGTCCACGACAGACTT
>CAJUOQ010000015.1 GCA_910588235.1 uncultured Atopostipes sp.
CATGTTATATAAAATTGAACCGCCGTATACCGAACGGTACGTATGGTGGTGTGAGAGGACGATAAATAAATTAATTATTTATCTCCTACTCGATAAATACCTAATATGTTTCTATTTTTCTACCAGTTTTTTCAATGTTTCTGCACTTTCATAGACATTTTCAGGCGAATCATTGGGAACAAATTCGAGTAAGAAATTTTGTTCATGTGGAGATTCTTCAGAAATGATATCGATATATTGCTTCCATTCATCAAAACCTTCTGCAAGTGGGAAGCGATGATGAAAATCTTCCCAATGAAAGACATGCACATTTGTAATCCAAGGAGCCAGTTTTGGTAAACTTTCAATTCGTTCTTCCACACTTAAACTTTCTGCTGGTTGCCAATAAAGTAGCACATTTGGCGTGTTAATTTCTTTCATTAATTGCTCGGCACTTTCCGGTGTATCCGTGAGCGTTTCTCGGTGGTATTCAATCGCAATATTTAAGTTCTCTGCACGAGCCATTTCACCGATGCGTTGCGCATCTTCTACAATTTTAGCACGGGCGCTGTCCTCTATTTCTTTTGAGCCCGTTTCTCCACTCCAGACACGAATAATAGAAACACCTAGGATTTTAGCAATTTCGATATAAGGTTTAAAATCTTCGAAGGAACCTAATTGATAGTAACTTCCATAAGAACTCGTTTGTAAACCAGCTTCTTGCATCATTTCTGCCACATTTTTGGCGTTTTCAGAATCTGTTTCAGGGACATGAACATCACTTCCCCATTCGATCACCTCTAACCCAGCGTCTTTAACCAAATCAATGATTTCTTCTGCCTTTTTATCACGTAAAGTAACTGAACATAAACCAATCATTTTACTATATCCTCCTTAAGTCATTGTCCGATAATCTTCTTTTGAAATTTGATATTTGAGAGGTTCTTGTTTAACATAACGAAGGGCTTCATCCGCAACCATTTTCCCCATTCTTGCCACTTCACTTCCAGCACTTCCGGCGATATGAGGGGTTATGACAATGTTATCCATATCATAAAGAGGTGAATCAGGAAGAGGTGGTTCGGGATGGGTCACATCTAAAATCGCCGTTAAATCCGTGCGTTCTTTAAAGACATCAATCAATTCATCTTCTTTTACAATAGCCCCACGAGCGGTATTGATAAAAGTACTGTCTGTTTTCATTGTAGCGAATAATTCGCCTGTTATCATCCCTTCTGTTTCTGGTAAGAGGGGAGAGTGGAGCGAGACGATATTTGCTGTTTCAAATAATTCCTCTAAAGAGACCATGCGAACGCCCAACTTTTCTGCTTCTTCTTCATCGACAAAAGGATCATAAGCAATCACCTCTAAATCAAAAGGTTTTAATAATTCAAGGGTTTTACGGCCTACTTGACTCAATGAAATGAGACCAACTGTCCGTTTATAAGCGCCTAACATTTGATATTGATTAAAATGAAATTCACGATCTTCTCGCACATTGCGTGTAATTTGCCAACCATTTTTTAAGCTAAATAAAATTTGACTTAAAGTATATTCAGCAACAGGAACCGCATTTGCGGTATTCGCAGTGGCGACAGTTATATTTTTCTCCCAAACCTCATCAGACAATAAAGATTTCATCGTTCCGGCTGCATAAAAAATTGCTTCTAAATTTGGAGTAGTTTCCAGAAATTCTTGATCGAAAGTAGGAGCGCCCCAACCAGAAAAAATAACTTCGACTTCAGCAAGTAGCTCTTTTTGCTCTAAGTAATTCTCTTTCGTTAGAGGGTCTCCAATGACATCAAAATTTTCGTGAATAATTTTTTGTGCTTCTTCATCGTACACTTCATGAACTAAAGTATCGATCATTATAAATAAAGCTTTTTTCATCTTATTCCTACTCTCTATTAAATAATTTTTGAAACATTCCAGTGAACGGCCCAATAATTAACGCTGAAATAATGGTACCTTCTCGAATTCCTGTCATTTGACCAGCAACAATCAGCCCTAATAAAATCGATAAAACAACAAGTGTACTATCAAAAAAGGTTTTGACTGTTCCAAATGCATATTTCGTGTTGTCAGTGATCACGGCTACAATCCCTTCAGCAGGATTGTAAACAGATTTGGCTTCTAATTGTAGAAAGATTCCCAATCCCATAATCAAACAACCAACAATCAACATGATCAATTGAAAGAAATAATTTTGAGGTTGAATAAAGCCAAGGATCTCATTGGATAAATCCACAGCAAATCCTAAAATAAAAGCGACTACAAATTGTAATAACTGGATTTTTGGGAATTGTTTCCTTTGGATAGCCATCTGTAAGAGGACCCATAACACATTAAAAACACCTGTCATCAACCCGAAACTTATTCCCCATAATTCACTGATCACAAAAGGTAAACTCGTGACAGCTGTTGCTCCTAGACCAGCATTAGTGATCACAGTAATAGAAGTCCCTACGACTAAAATACTAATCAAAAGAAGCCCATACTCCTTAAAAGTGCTTTTCATCTATACCCTCCGAGTCTAATTAAGTTTAGGATCATTATAACAACAAAATTAAAATAAAATAAATCGTACTTTAGTCGATATTTTAAAAAGAATACAGGTTTAACGCCAAGAAAATTCAAAAAAAGACATATAGAATAAATGAATGTGACGGAGAACTCAAAGTTCTCCGTCTTTTGTTTAATGAACACTCCTGATATTCTCAGATGGATAAAAGTTAAAATAATCTCTCAATCAACCAACTGCAAAGGAAAGACATAGACGTTTCTTTCTTTATCCTCCGCATCTTTTTGTGTTTCTTGGAAAGGTTCGTCGACAGCTTCGACTTCACCTTTATACTCATAATGGCTTGGTTTCAGCTTCTCGAACAAGTAAAGTTTTTGATTGTTTTCTTTATAATGATTTAATTCGCGATTTTGCCAGGGTTTTTCTAAGGTTTGATCACCTGTGCGTCCAATCGCGGTGAAGTATAAAGTATCTTCTTCCCAGCGATTTTGATAAAGTCCATATTTAGGATCATTAATAAGCACTAAAAGATTCAGTTTTTTAGATTTTCGAATGCCTCCTTCATATTGACAATGGAAAATCTCTGTAATTTCTTTATTATTTAAGATCGTTCCGATTTCTAAAGAATCAATATTCTTTGGCATTATAGTCACTCCTCAAGCATTCTTATTATAAAGTAGTGTAATCAAAAGATGAGTGATTTACAAAAAAGCAGCCTGAAAAACAGCTGCTTTTGAAAATGTGTAAAGTTAATTTTCGCCATCGCTGGTCTCCTAGGATATTCATGGATGAATATCCTAGGCGATCAATCATGAATTGTTTTTTGGCTTCTTTTTGACTAGAATAAAAGAGAATCAAGAAAGGGAGAAGCAGAGCATGAAAGGAATCATTTTCGATTTTAATGGGACGATGGTGTTTGATGACCACCTACATGAAAAAGCTTGGGTGGATATGATCAAAAAACATAACGAAGAAGTTTCAGCAGAAGAGATCATTCATTATATTCATGGAAGAACAAACGAAGCAACGATCAAACATTTTATGGGCGAAGTAAGTGATGAAGAAGTCCAAGCATTGGCAGAGGAAAAAGAACAGGAATATCAACGGCTAGTCCGAGAAGAAAAAATCGGCTATGTCGATGGCACAGAAGAATTACTGGATGAACTCGTTCGAAAGGAAATTCCTTTCACGATTGCGACGGCAAGTCCAGCGATTAATATTGATTTTTATTTTGACTACTTCGAGCTTGGTCGTTGGTTTGATCGTGAAGCGATTATTTTTGATGATGGGACTTTTCCAGGAAAACCAGATCCATCGATTTATAAAATGGCAGCTGAAAGTTTAGATTTGGAGCCGACAGATTGTGTAGTCATTGAGGACGCAGTATCAGGCATCCAGTCCGCTAATGCTGCGAATATTGGAAAAGTTTTTGTGATGGTGGGGACTGAAAAACAAAAGGAATACTATGAAAATTCTGATTTAGAAATTGCGGATATTATTAGCGACTTTCATTCTTTTTTGGATCTTATGAGAGAATAGTTGATGACTTAAGTGGTCACTTTAGAGCCACCGCGAGTAGATAATTCGTTTATCTTCCGGCTGGCGCATCACTGCGGGAAGCTAATCGATTGATCTTCCACTAGAACTGCTTTGAAACGACGGATTAAAAAATGAAAAATGTTAGAGCTTTTTCTAAACGGAATTGGTAAGATCAAAAGGATTATTTATGGTATGATAAGCACTTGGGTATAGTACAGCAAGTGAAGGGAAAGTTTCGTTTTATTCTTTGTGCTTTCCGGTTGTATTATGGTCAAAATTATTCTATCTTGTCACTTTAACAAAAAGAAAGGATAAACTGTTAACAATGGATACTACTAAAAAGCAAGATTTCCTGCCTATCCTTATAGGAACAGATCTAAACTGCTATACAATGTCAATTTCATTTCATGAAGAATATGGCATTAAGCCAGTGGTGGTAGGAAAAGCACCGATTCCTTATACTGAAGGAAGTACAATCATCGAAGAGTTTTACTACACGGAGCGGATTGATGATACGGCTTATTTTATCGATTACTTAAAAACTTTGGCGGAAAAATACCATCAAGAGTATGAGAAACTGCTACTTATTGGAACGAACGATGCTTATGTCACGTTTATTATTGAAAATAAAGAAGCATTAGCTGAAGATTTTGAATTTAACTATCCTGATGCAGAATTAGTGCCGGAGCTCTTTTTGAAAAAGAACTTTTATCGTTTGTGTGAGGAACACGGGTTAGATACTCCCTTGACTTATTTTTATTCTTGTAAAGAGGAAGAACCGTTTGATAAAGAGGTTCCTTTTCCATTAATTGTCAAACCAAGTAACGGCATTGAATATTATGCGAATCCGTTTGAAGGGATGCAGAAGGTCTATAAAGTCGAAAACTATCATGAATTAAATAAAGTCATTCAAACAATCAAAAATAGTGGGTACCGTGATGAATTGATTATCCAAGATTATATCCCGGGAGACGACACGCATATGTGGGACGCGGTGTATTATGGTGACCGTCATCGAAATGCGCAATTAATTTCTTTTGGCCAAGTGGTTCTTCAAGAACCAACCACCACAGGCGTTGGGAATTATACAGCTTTGATTGTGCGTCAAAATAAAGAAATGATGGATAAACTTGTTCGTTTTATGGAAGATATTGGTTATAAAGGCTTTGCGAACTTTGACATTAAATATGACCCTCGAGATGGCACGTACAAACTTTTCGAAGTCAATATCCGCCAAGGACGCTCAAGTTACTATCTAACACAAAGTGGTTACAATATCGCAAAAATTATCGTCGACGATGTGATTTATAAAAAAGACAAAGAATTTCATTATGTGAAAGGTGATCATATTTTTGCGGTCATTCCAAAGGGCGTCTTGAAGCGTTATGTTTCAAATCCAAAAATTGCTGAAGAAGTCCGTCAATTAATTAAAGATGGAAAATATAAAAACCCCATTTTTTATAAACCGGATAAAGGTTTGAAACGAAAATTCCTCATGTTGTTGCGTCAGATTAATTACTTTAGAAAATATAAGAATAATCAGATTGAGGACAAAGGATAAGGATAAAAATAAAGAGAGGCTGCAAGGGAAGTCTCTCTTTTTGTGTACAGAAAAATCTAGAAAAGCTGGAAACCCTTATATTTTGAAGTATAATAGGTTCAATTATCCTCTAATGGTTCGTTGGTGAACAGAAACAAATAGAGTGGAAAGTTGGAAACTCAGATGGAGTTTAAAGAACGAGAATTTGTCGCTGTTGTTTTAGGCGGCGATATTAATACATATAGTGTAGCTCGTGCGTTCTATGAAGAATACCAGATCAAAACAACAGTTATGGGGAAATATCGAACAGGTCCCAGTTATGGGAGTCGCATTATTGACTACATTGCGAATGAAAAAATTGACCAGACGAAAACCTTTTTAAAACAAGTGAATGCTTTTGCGCAGCAGTATTCCAAGAAGAAAATTATTTTATTAGGAGCCGGCGATAATTATATTAATATGATCACTAAAAATCGCCAACACTTAGCAGAGAATATTATTGTGCCTTTTATTTCACATGATTTGATGGATCAATTGCAACGAAAAGATTATTTTTATTCTTTATGTGAGGAAGTAGGCGTCGCTTATCCGGATACGGTGATTGTGACGAAAGAAATGGGATTGGATTTTGAAGTCCCTTTTTCTTATCCCGTTATTTTAAAATCTTCAGAGAGTATTCATTACTGGGATTATCCTTTTCCTGAACAAGAAAAAGTATTTACAATCAATAATCGCCAAGAATTAGAAGATATGATTACGAAAATTTATGCAGCCGGTTATCCGGAGAACTTGATTGTTCAAGATATGATTCCTGGCAATGATGAGTCGATGTACGTATTGACTTCTTACTCGAATCAATGGGGCAAGGTGAAGATGATGTGTCTCGGACATGTTTTGCTGGAAGAACACACCCCTTTAGGGAAAGGGAATCATGCGGTTATTATTACCACTTATAAAAAAGAATTGTTAAAACAAGCGCAAGCGTTTTTAGAAACGATTCATTATACAGGGTATTCAAACTTTGATATTAAATACGATATGCGCGACGGCCAATATAAATTTTTCGAAATTAATACGCGGCAAGGGCGTAGTAATTATTATGTGACAGGGGCTGGTTTTAATATTGCTCGTTATTTAGTTGAGGATTACATTTATCAAGAAGGCCAAGCCTTCGAAGTAATGAAAAAACCTTATTTATGGTCGGTGGTCCCGAAGCAAGTGGCTTTCAAATATGTGAAGATGCAAGAAAATTTAGACTTGATGAAAGATTTAATCAAAGAAGAGAAAATGTGTAATCCTTTGTTTTTTCAAGAGGATTTACCTTTCGGACGTTTTATGCGAATGATGAAAAATCACTTCAGTCATTTTAGGAAATTTAGAAAATATTATAGTTCTTAATGGGGATAAAGGGGGATGGCCGTGAAAAAGAAATTAGGCGTCATCGGTGGTATGGGGACAGAAGCAACGAGTTATTTCTTCGAAGAGTTAGTCGCTCATACTCAAATAGCAAAAGATCAAGATCACTTAGATACAATCATCTTCAATCATGCAACGCTTCCTGACCGGACGAATGCGATCTTATCTGGCGATACAGAGGAACTAACCAATCGTTTAATTGAAGATGTTAAGTTATTAGAAAAAATTGGCGTAGAAAATATTGCAATTCCATGTAACACTGCACACTATTTTTATGATACCATTCAAAAAGAAACAAAGATCCCCATTATCCATATGGTGAAAGAAAGTGTTGCAGAAGCTCTGACGCGCTTTGAAAATGTCGAAAAAATTGGCATTATGGCGACAGCAGGTACGATTCAAACAAAAATCTATCACAACGAGTGTGCAGCTCAAGGGGTAGAAGCAGTCGTTCCATCCGCAGCCAAGCAAGCGGATCTGATGTCGTTAATCTATGATGAAATTAAAAGAGGGATACCTGGAACTTTTGATAAATTCGAGCGCGTATATAACGAGTTAATGGAGACAGGTAGTGATGTTGTTCTTTTAGCATGCACGGAATTATCTGTCTTTAAAAAAAGAAATAAAATTTATGAGACCTGTTTAGATGCCTTGGATATTTTAGTCAGAGAATCTATTCAGCGTTCCAATGCAGAATATCAATAGAAAGAAGTATGACTCATGACACTTACACATTATTCTTTAAAACATTATGTTAACGAACTGAACAAGATCAATCTTTTAACGAATGAAGAACTATTTGGACAAGGTGAAACAACTGTCACAGGATTAGAATTTAATTCCAAAAAAGTGAAACCTGGCACCTTGTTTATTTGTAAAGGTGCAAACTTTAAGAAGGAATTTCTATTAGAAGCGATTGAGCGGGGCGCCATTGGGTATGTCGCTGAAGAAAAATATGAAGTTGGGGAAAAAATGCCGGCGTTATTCGTTTCTGATATTCGGGAGGCGATGGCCCCTTTAGCAGATATTTTCTTTAACTCACCGCAAGAAAAATTAAAGATTATCGGTATTGGTGGGACAAAAGGAAAAACGACGACCGCTTATTATATGAAGTTAATATTAGACGAATATTTAAAAGCTGCTGGTCAATTATCAGCAGGTTTGATTTCGACAATTTCGACTTATGATGGCTTGATAGAAGAAGAGTCAAAAAATACCACCCCCGAAGCTTTGGACTTACAACGTCATTTGGCGAACGCAGTCGAAGCAGGTTTGGAATATATGGTGATGGAAGTCTCTAGTCAAGCGTTGAAATATCATCGAACAGACGAGGTGCAGTTTGATGTGGGGATCTTCTTAAATATCGATGAAGACCACATCAGTCCGGTAGAGCATCCGAACTTTGAGGATTATATAAAATCAAAAGCTAAAATGTTTGGCCAAACAAAAGAGTTGATTGTGAATCGTGAAACGCAAGAAGCCGATTATATTTTAAAACGAGCACAGGAAGCCGAAAAATACTATACATTTAGTTTGGTTGCTCCGGAAGCTGACTATTATGCTGACAATGTAGAGACCATTGATTTAGAAAGTAACTTCAGTGTGCGAGCGAAAGATTTTGAAGAAAGTTATACACTTTCAATGCCAGGTGAATTTAATGTCGAGAACGCTTTGTCAGCCATTGCAGCGATTGATTTACTAAATATTCCACAAAAATTCGCCCAACAAGCTTTAAGTAAAGCGAGAGTACCAGGACGTATGGGGATTTTTTCAACGACTGATAAACAAATCATCGCTATTTCCGACTATGCGCATAATCGCTTAAGTTTTGAACAGTTAACGTTATCTATGCGAAAAGCTTATCCAGGGTACAAGGTGGTTTCTGTTTTTGGGGCTCCTGGAGGGAAAGCGCTAGGACGACGAAAAGAGCTCGGTGAAGTTGGTGGAAAATATTCGGATTATGTTTATATCACGATGGACGACCCTGAATTTGAAGAGGTAAGCGAAATTTCTCAAGAAATTGCTCGCTATGTGGAAGCGGAAAATACACCTTACGAAATAATAGAAAACCGTGAAGAAGCAATCAAAACAGCCTTCCAGCATATAGAAGATAAAACAATTCTTTTAGTTATTGGCAAGGGACACGAAACAACGATGAAGATAAACGGTAAAAATGTCTCCATGAAATCGGATGATCAAGTCATTCAAGAAGCCATCGAACAATATAACCAAAAGAATGTTTAGAAGTGAAGGAAGAAAGGAGGGGGCCAATTGACTAATGCAGATAAGCCTTATGGTTCCGTATTGATAAAAGCTGTTCAAATCTTAGATTTATTATCGCAACGAGCAGAACCGCAAATGATGTCAGAAATTTCAAAATATACTGAAATTACGATGCCGACAACTAATAAGATTTTAGATACGTTAGATTTAGTTGGTTTTGTTTCGCGGGACAGTCAAACAAAAGAGTATTCGTTGGGACCGCGTTTAATTCAGTTAGCCAATGCTTCTTTTATTCAATTTGATATTGCACGTGAAACGTATACTACATTGAAACATTTGTATGAGAATGTGAATACTACAGTCAACTTAGGGATGTTTCAAGACAATCAAGTGATGTTTGTCAATAAATTTACGGAGCGAGACAGTTCGGAACAAACGATTTCGCGGATTGGATTTACTCAGCCTATTTACTGCTCGGCGATGGGGAAAGCTATCCTCGCTCGTTTTACGCCTGAAGAAAGAAGGGCATATTTTGAACAAGTCGAATTTATACCGAGTACGAAACAAACTATTACAAGCACAGAAGCGTTGGAAGAAGAAGTTCGATTCATTCAAGAACAAGGTTATGCTGTTGATGATCGTGAAGCGGAAGAAGATATTTATTGTGTAGGAACGACTTTTGAAGTTCCGGGGGATCCAAATTATTACGCATTCAGTATTAGCTCTCCTTATGATCAAGTAGATAAAGCTCAGCATGAATATCTTGTCTCTGAACTAATGAAGACAAAAACAATTATTGAATACCAACTAGCGAACGCACAAGAGTGAGAAGTTTATGCTTAAAGCGATGTTTAAGTATAAAAATAGATATAGCAAGTGTTGAGGTTTCCTTTAAGGAAACCTCTTTATTTTTAATTTTGTGGGAATAACTTCAAAAAATAGTTGAAAACGATTTCCTTTGTGTTAAAGTAATTCTAAGAAATAAGTCATCAGATGACACATTTCTTATTTGGAAACAAAAACGGATATAATGTAAGCGTTTCATAAAGGTTTATAAATATTTCATTTATTTACCAGAAGGAGGGATCCAAAATAATCTTCATTAGAAAATTTATAAGAGAAGACAACAAGCACGTAATAAAAAATAATGAATACTTTGGAGGAGTTATATTATGATACAAAGTGCTGAACAAGAAAAAGTATCCACTAGACCATTTGGCATGCGGGATCAAATTGGTTACATGATTGGAAATATTGGAAACGATTTAACGTTTGGTTTTGCTGGCAGTTTCTTTATGGTTTTTTATTCAAACCTGATGGGAGTTAGCCCAAGTATTATTGGTGTACTATTCGGGGTGGCTCGGTTAGTCGATGCTTTTACAGATGTTGGAATGGGTGCCATTGCCGATAATTCGAGAACAACAGAAAACGGGAAATTTAGACCGTGGTTGAAGCGGATCGCTATTCCTGTAGGTGTAGCAAGTATTATGATGTATAACATTTATATTATGGATTGGGCATTAAGTACTAAAATCATTTATATGTTTATAACTTATATATTATGGGGCAGTATTTGTTATACAGCGATTAATATCCCTTATGGTTCTTTAGCTTCAGTTATTACGGCAAACCCTGAAGGGCGCGCTAAATTATCAACATTCCGTTCTATCGGATCAATGTTAGTAGCAGCTATTATTGGATATGTTGTTCCAAATATTATTTATACTCAAGATGGACAAGTTATTCCCAATAACTTCTTTTGGTTATCGATTGTACTAGGTGCACTAGCTGCTTTGGCTTATTTTATTTGTTATCTCATGGTTGAAGAACGCGTAGAGTTACCAGATACAAATGAAAAGTTCAGTTTCAAAGAGTTCTTTAGTGACCTAGTGGTTCTATTTCAAAATAAATCATTTGTCGGTCTGATGTTAGCAACGATGTTTCATTTATTAGGTCTGATTGCTTTTCAACAGTTATTGCAATACTTATTTATTGATTATTTCCAAGATACTACGCTATTACCTTATGCAGGTTTAGCGATGAGTTTTGGCGGGTTAGCTGCCGCTCCTTTTGTCGGTGTCATTACAAAAAGATTTGGAAAGAAAGAGGCTGGAGCGACCTCATTAATCGCTGGTGGATTGATGTATATTATTACATTTTTCTTAAAGATAGAAAATCCAATTTATTATGTATTAATCGTCTTAGTCAGTAATTTAATCATGGGGTACTTCACAATGACGATGTACGCTTATGTGACTGACGTGATCGATGATTATCAAATTACAGAAGATGACCGAAAAGATGGGACTATTTATTCTGTCTATTCTTTCATTCGAAAGGTAGGACAAGCATTAGCTGGCCTTATTGCAGGTTCTTCATTAACGTTGATCGGTTTCCAGGAGTCAGTGGGTACGGAACAGATTGTACAGACAGCAGAAGTGAGTGAGCGAGTCTATGGTTTAGCGACTTTAATTCCAGGTACTGCTCTGTTAGTAGCGGGATTATTGCTCTTATTCTTATATCCTTTAGGAAAAGATCGAGTAGACAAAAACCAAGAAATCTTAAAAGAAATGCAATAAAAGACCCACTCAACTATAGGTTTCTTATAAGGAAACCACAAAAATATAATGGATAAGAATCAATGTCAATACGTCACTTGAAAACGTTTAAAGTTGTGTTACAATGATTTTGTATGAAAATACATCAGATGATATTTTCTTTTTAGGAAACTATAAGTGTTTTAAAGTTAGTAGATAAACAATTTAAATCTATAAATGGAGGAATCGAGTACAGATGGAAAACGTAAGGTTAGGGATTATAGGTTATGGTCAACAAGGTGGTTTCTATGGCAAGTTGCTAGCAGATGATCAAATAGATGGAATGGTTTTAGGGGCGATTACGGAAATTGATGAAACCGTTGACGAAAAAATTCGCAACGATTTTCCAGATGCAACGATTTATCGAGATTATAAGGAAATGATTGATAGCGGTAACGTTGATGCGATTATCACAACTGTTCCGCATTATCTTCACCCGGAAATGGCGATTTATGCATTAAATAATAATATTCACGTACTCAACGAAAAACCAGCAGGTGTTTATACAAAACAAGTAAAAGAATTAAATGAACTAGCGGCAACAAAAAATGATGTAACTTATGCGATTATGTTCAACCAAAGAAATAATCCTCTCTACAAAAAGATTAAAGAAATTGTAGATAATGGTGATATTGGACCGATTCGTCGTACGAACTGGATCATTACCACTTGGTGGAGACCTCAAGCTTATTATGACCAAAGTGATTGGCGAGCTACTTGGGGTGGAGAAGGTGGCGGTGTTCTTGTCAATCAAGCCCCACACCAACTTGACTTAATTCAATGGATTGCAGGAGTCCCTGAATCTGTCTATGGAAATGTTAAGTATGGCTATCAACGAGACATCCCTGTTGAAGATGAAGTGACGGCAGTACTTGATTACGGAAATGGTGCAACCGGAGTATTTATCACAGCAACTCATGATATTATTGGAACCGATCGCTTAGAAATTTTAGGAGATAGTGGAAAAATTATTGTGGAAGATAGTAATAAAGTCACTGTCTACCGTATGAAGCGATCAGAAAATGAATTAAATAAGGAAATGGATTTCGAAGACGTTAAGAATTTATTTATGGGCCAAATGGATACCGATGATCTTTACACAGTAGAAACTTTCGAAGCTGAAGATCAGTGGGGTGGACAACACGCTGGCGTCTTAGAGAACTTTGCGCAACACATTCTACATGGCGAAGAGTTGCTAGCAGCCGGTTCAGAAGGAATCAACGGTGTTCGTTTAGCGAATGCGATTCATTTATCAGACTGGATGGATAAAGAAGTTTCATTAACAGACTTTGATGATGAATTATACTTAGAAGAATTAAATAAACGTATTGAAGAAGAAGGAAAATTTGATAAAAGATCATAAAAAGGAGCGGTAAAATTGCTTAGAGTAGCCATTATTGGATTAGGAACGATTTCTTATATCCATCAATTGGGAATTGAGCAAAGTAAGTTAGGTGAACTTGTTGCAGTCTGTGATATAAACCCAGTAACGCATCAAGACTATGCTGAATTACCTTTTTATGAGAATTATGAAGAAATGTTGGAAAAAGAAAATTTAGACGTTGTGCATATTTGTTTGCCTCATGATTTACATGCACCGATCGCAGAGAAATGTGTGGAATATGGCGCTCATGTCTTTTTGGAAAAACCTCTCTCGTTATCTTATGAAGAAGGTGCTGCCTTGGCAGAAACAGCTTCAAAGAATGACTATAAAATTGGGGTTTGTTTCCAAAATCGCTATAATCGAACAACAGAAAAATTAGTTGAGGTATTAGAAACGGGACCAGAAAGTGAAGTGGGCCAAGTCAAAGCAGTTAAAGGTTTAGTAACTTGGTTTAGACCTGAAAGCTATTATGAAGCTCAACCTTGGCGAGGGGAGTTAGAGCGCGCTGGCGGAGGGACGATCACCAACCAATCGATCCACACCCTTGACTTAATGCATTTATTTGCTGGCGATGCTAAAGCCTGTAAAGGCCAGTTACTCAACTTAACAGATTATGATATCGAAGTGGAAGATACAGCGGTCGCAAACTATGAATTTGAAAATGATACAACAGGATTATATTTTGCAACAAATGGTTATGCCGTCAACTCTTCGGTTGAGTTAGAAGTAATCACAGATAAAAAACGTTTTGTTATTAAAGATTATGAGCTTTATGAATATAACTATAATAATGAACAAGGTATTTTTATTGCACGTGACGATATTTTTGAAGGGACTAAATCTTACTATGGACAAGGCCATCGATTGGCGATTAGAGCTTTTTATGAAGCCATTATTGCTGATACAGAGGATTATATTTCCATTGAAGATGCTCTCGGAAGTATGTTGATGATTGACTTGTTGAGAAAATCAAGCGCACAAAATGAAAAAGTTTATGCAAAGGAGCTCGTTAAAATTGACTAAACCAAAAATTGGTGTACAAGCGATGATGTTAAAAGAAAAATTTGAAGAAATTGGCCCTTTTGAAACGCTAAAAAAAGTTTCGGAATTGGGTTATCATTCAGTAGAAATTTCCCAAATCCCAATGACCCCAGAAAATGTCGACGAAATTAAAAGAGCAAAAGATGAATTTGGTATGGATATTGCTTCTTTGTCTTGTGTCGTGAGAGGCGAAGGAAACGATGATTTAGAAACTCAATTTGATAAAATCGTCGAGGACTGTAAAACTTTAGATGTGGATTTATTGCGAATTGGTATGCTGCCTTTTGAAAATATGCGTAATTTAGACACCGTTCTAGCATTTACTCGCGAAGCGAACGAATACGCGGTAAAATTAAAAGAACATGGAATTAACTTGTATTATCATAATCACCATGTAGAATTCAGAAAATATGATGGAAAATTCTTGTTAGATATTATCGCAGAAGAGTGTCCAGATTTAGGCTTTGAGCTTGACTTACACTGGGTACAGCGTGGGGGAGCGAATCCTATTGATATTATTGAGAAATATGCCGATCGAACAGAACTCATCCATCTGAAAGATTATCGTATCGGAGAGATTTCGGATGAAGCTTTTGAAGCTCTTGAAGCAGGAGACCAAATGACTTTCTATGAAGCCTTTACTAATGTCATTGAGTTTGCTGAATTAGGCCAAGGTTCAATGGATTATAAAGCCATTATCGAAGCGGCTCTTGAAGCGGGAGGCGTCCGTTATATGTTAGTTGAGCAGGATATGTTATACGGACGTGATCCATTTGACTGCTTAGCGGATTCACGCGATCATTTAATCGAATTAGGCTATGAAGATTTATTTTAATTAAAATATAAACTGTGCAAGGGAAAACAAATTCTCTTGCGCAGCTCTTATAAAAATTGGAAGGAGTTGTTGCATTGAGCGCGCAAAAACAAGATGGAATGAATTATGCACCGAAAGGAAAAATGAATCGGGTTGTAGAACCTGGTGAATTTAACGTAGGGATTACTGCTTTAGATCATGGCCATATCAATGGGATGTCGAATGGCTTAATCGAAGCAGGAGCTACCCTTAAATATGTTTATGATCCGGACGAAGAAAAGGTTAATGAATACTTAGAACAATTTCCAGATGTTGAGGTGGCTGATTCTTTAGAACAAATTTTGGAAGATGATTCGATTCATTTAGTAGCCGCCGCAGCGATCCCTAATTTACGAAGTGAGCTTGGTAATCGGGTCATGCGAGCAGGAAAAGACTACTTTACAGATAAAACAGCTTTTACCACTTTAGAACAATTAGAAGAGACAAAAAAAGTAGTCGAAGAAACTGGGCAAAAATTCTGGGTGTACTTCAGTGAGCGTCTACATGTGGAGGGCGCAGTCTTTGCTGGTCAGTTAATTAAAGAAGGTCGAATCGGAGAGGTTATTCAAGTCACTGGTTTTGGGCCTCATCGTTTAGATAAAGAATCTCGACCAGACTGGTTCTTTAATCGTGAAGAATATGGGGGCATCTTAACGGATATAGGAAGCCACCAAATTGAACAATTTTTATACTATACAGGGAATGAAAATGCTGAGGTGTTACATAGTAAGATTGCAAACTATGCGAATCCAGATGTACCTGAGCTCGATGACTACGGTGACGCTACTTTAGTCGGTGATAATGGCGCTTCTTTCTTTATGAAAGTTCATTGGTTTACACCAGATGGCCTACCTACTTGGGGTGATGGACGTACCTTCATTACAGGAACAGAAGGTTCGATTGAAGTCCGTAAGTATTTAAACGTTGGAGAAGACGAAACAGGCGATCATGTGTTTTTAGTGACGAACGATGACGTGGAGCATTTTGAAGTCAATGGCGAAGTAGGTTTTCCCTTCTTCGGTGAGATGATATTAGATTGTATTCATCGAACCGAAAATGCGATGACGCAAGAACATATTTTTAAAGCGCAAGAATTATGTTTGATTGCGCAAAAAGAAGCCGTTAAAATTAAATAGAAAATCTTTAAGATGAATAAAAATATGATGCAATAAAAATTTGAAGAGTAGTTAATTTATAACTGCTCTTTTTTAACGAAAAGGCCAGAAAGGAGAAGATGAATGAAAAAAATATTAACTTTAGGGGAAAGCTTAACCAGGTTATCGACGCGAAAAGGGTATCGATTATCGGATGCGACTGGTCTTCATCTACATTATGGCGGGGCGGAAGCAAACGTAGCGATTAATATGTCTTTACTCGACCATGAAGTGAAATATGCTACAAAATTACCAACCGATCATGGTTTAACAAGCAGTCTCATTTCGCAACTCCAAGGACATAGAGTGGATTGTAAAAATGTTATTTATGGAGAAGGTCGCTTAGGGAGTTATTATTTAGAGGTAGGTACAGGATTAAGAGCTTCAAATGTTATTTATGACCGCGACTATACAGCTTTATCTTTAATGGAGGAAAATGAATGGGATCTGGATGAATTGTTTGCGGATGTTTCCATTTTCCATATCACAGGAGTTACGCTAGCTTTATCAGAAGCTTGGCACGATATAGGGGTTGAATTAATTAAAGAAGCGAAAAAACGTGGAATTGAAGTCAGTTTTGACATGAATTTCCGTCAAAAGATGTGGTCCTATGAAACAGCGACAGAGACTTACCAAAAAGTCTTGCCTTATGTTGATTATTTATCGGCAGGAAAGTTAGATGCTATTCATTTTGTAGGCGTTGAAGAAGTTGAGGAAGCGGACTGGAGCTATTATTTAAAGAAAATTGCTGAACAATATCCGAACATTAAATACTTATATGGAACGATTCGAGATTCTATCACGCCCAACAGCTATGAGATGTATGGCTATATCTGGGATACGGCTAATGCAGAAGGAGCTATTTCACAACAATACAATAATTATACGGTCATTGATCGTGTAGGGAGTGGCGATAGCTACACAGCAGCAGTGCTCGATGGTATTATTTATGAGAAGTCTTTAGAAGAAATTGTAGAATTTGGAATCGCAGCTTCGGCATTAAAACATACTGTCTATGGTGATATTAATCCATTTAGTCGTGAAGAAATCGAGAACTTTATGGAGAATACAAGCGATGTTATTCGTTAATGAATAAAGATCATATTTCATAAAAAGCTCTACGATCTCTGGAAAAGAGATCGTAGAGCTTTAAATTTATTTATTTTTAATCTTGGTGATTGTATGGAGTATTGCTATGACTGAATGATTAGAAAACACGCTCTAATTGAGCCGATTACGAAATTCGGTTGGAGTGACGCCGACATTTTTTCGAAAAACATGGCTGAAATATTTTGGATCATTAAACCCTGCCGCATAAGCGACTTCAGAAATATGATAATCCGTATTTTCTAAGTAATCGATGGCCTTTTTTATTCGAACAAAAGTAATATATTCTAAAATGGTATAACCCGTACTTTTTTTAAAGGAACGACTGAGATGTCCCGTACTTACTTGTAGATGTTCACTAATTGCTTTAATGGATAAATCAGAAGTAATATTTGTTTTGATAAAATCTATCGTATTTGTAATAAGGGTTTCATGAGTATTAAGCGGATAATTTTCGAAATATTTTTCAAAAAGGATATAAGGACTTTCATTGAGATGGCTGATTTTATGAACTAATTTTTCAGTTTTTATATTCTTTTCAATACGTTTTTGTATCTTATTTAAGCACGCTGCTAACTCCTCTTCATTAATTGGCTTTAAAAGAAAGTCTACTACACCTAGACGTATAGCATTTTGTGCATATTTAAAATCATCATATCCAGAAATAATAATATATTCTGCATGAACTCCCTCTTTTTGAAGTTGTTCAATCATTTGTAAGCCATCGATCTCTGGCATTCTGATATCGGTAATGACAACATCAGGTGCTTTGTCTTTAATGACTGCCATTCCTTCCTCACCGTTACTCGCTTCTCCTATGATGATTGAATCCATTTCTTCCCAGTCAAAAGTTAAAATTAAACCTTTCCGTACAAGTCGCTCATTTTCAATGATGACTATTTTAAGCATCTAAACTACCTCCTTATAGGAAATGAAATAATAACACTTGTTCCGCCAGTATTATATATATTCATTTCAAATTGATCACCAAAATAATATTGTAAACGTTGATACACATTCTTGAGACCTATCCCATTCCCGTCAGTTTGTTTTTCTTCTTGAGGATCACTGTTCTTTTTAAAGTGATCTACAATTTCTGGATCGATGCCTTTGCCGTTGTCTTCAAGCACCACTATACACTGATTGTTCTTTTCTATAATGGATAAGAATAATTTTCCTTGCTTATTGACTTCCTCAATCCCATGTTCAATTGCATTTTCAACAAGAGGTTGAATGATTAAGCGAGGTAACAGGGCGTCTTTCGCTGCATCTTCTAAAAAGATCTCATACTTTAAATCATCCCCATAACGAAAACTTTGTATTTTTAAATAACTTTCGACTAGTTGAACGCTTTCGTTCACGGTTTCTGATTTTTTATCAATCGCAATGTTTGCACGCAAAATATTTGCTAAATTAGTCACCATGCCATCGATTTCTGGCACATTGTTTAACCGAGCCATAAATTTAATTGAATTTAAAACGTTATAAAGAAAATGTGGTTTCATTTGGGATTGTAGAGCCTTCATCTCTGCGACGTGTATCGCATCTTGTGTTTCTTCGTTTGTTTTTATTAGTATTTGTATTGTTTCCATCATGCCGTTAAATTGTCTAGCGATAGACGACATTTCATCATGGGCTGGAACAGGGAAACGAACATCTAATCCTTTGTTTTCAACTTTTTGCATGTTTTCCATAATAATTCCGATCGGTCGGTAAAGGGTGAGTGCAAGAAAATAGGAAATAAGTGCCGCAATAATAAAAAGAAAAACTAGAATTAAACCAAATGAAAGAAAAATTTCAGAGGCTAAATTCTCAAAAAGATCATAAGGGAATAGAGTATAGATCAATAAATCATATTCAGGGATTTGTTGTTGAATAACTGTTTCGTTTTTTGTTTGTTTTTCCTGTAATAAATTCGATTTCCTAGAAAAATCATCTTGGAAAAGATTAGATAAAAAATGGTTTCTTTGTTTAACTTCTCGACTGTCGTAGAAAGAAAAATAATTTTGGTCACTCAAAACCAGATCAATGTGATAAGGAACAGTCATAGAGTGATAAATTTCATTAAAAATAGCATGCGGGAAATCGATCACAATATATCCAATGATTTCGTCTGTTTCAAAAATAGGTGTTCCGATCGCTAAAGAAGATTCGAAATCAACAGCAGGTGTTTTTTGTGATGGATAGACAACGGTATCTTTTGTTTGATCGATCTCGCGAAATATCCCCCAATTCTTTGGTAATTTATGATAGATTTCTTGAGTTTCTGGGTTCGTAGACAGGATAGGCGTGTTTTCTTGGTCTAATATAGTGACTTCTGGTTTTGCATCTTTTCCAGCTATTTCAGAATAAATGGTATTATAAACCTCATTTGTTATTGCATCATCCTTTGTCCTGAATAATGCTTGGAATTTTTCATCACGGGCCCAAGTACCTGCCAGACGATCGTAATCCGTCATCGTATGTAACAGCTCCGTTTGGAATTTATCCTGTACGCTATAAGCTTGATCATAAGCAATTTGATAATTGTTTTCACGAACTTGGTAGTAGATTAAAAAGGAAAATAATAAAATGGATAATAAGCTACTTAAAAAGATAAATAAAAATGTTCGGAATAAAAATTTTCGTTTCATCTCTATTTTTAATCTCCCATCGATTCTTTCATGTCAGCCCATTTTTCCAAAATTTGGGCATGATAAGTCGTTGACCATTGATAGTCATACTCAACCAAGCTAATTTCTTCAGAAGGCGTTAATTCAGAAGGATCGCCCACCTCCACATGGGTAGGTCTGCGGTAGAAATTTTCGGCAACAGCTTGTTGTGCTTTCGCACTTAGGATAAAATCAATAAATTTCTCAGCATTTTCAAGATGATGACCATCTTTAAGGAGCGCGACCCCAGAAGGTCTTGCCGTCGTCCCATCGTCAGGATAAACAAAACCTAGATTGTTATTTTGCTGTAAGTATTCGTAGGCATAGCTTTCTAAAGTAACTCCTAACATATATTCTCCTTCATGTACTTTCAAAGGAATATCAAGAGTATTCTCTAAAGTTTCTCCTTCCATATTGACAAGTAAGTCTTCGATAAAGTCCCAGCCCATATTCTCTTCTTTAAATCTCCTGAGCAGAGTGACCAGTTGAGTGTAGGCTGATCCGCTCACAGTGGGCTCTCCCATCGCAATTTGCCCTTTAAATTTCTCGTTTAATAAATCATCCCATGTCGTAGGAATATCTTTTTCTGACATAATTTGTTTATTATAGATGATAACCATTGGAATTTTAAAATCGCCTATCCAATTTTTATCAAGATCATCATACCCATCGTCAATTTTATCTAAAGTTTCCGAAGTGTATGGCGCTAGCATCTCATGGTTTAAATCCAAAGTATCAGAACCAACTCCAATAATAACATCACCGGGTAAAGTATCTTTGTTCGTTTTTGCTGCATCAATCATTTCATTTCCACTTCCAAGAACGGTTTTAACGGTTAGTTGGGATTGTTCTTGAAATTCTTTGACATAAAAATTGGTTAGTTCTTCTGAATGTCCTGAATAAAGAATTAAATCAGCTTCTTCTTGAGCAACCTCTTCCTCATTTTTGCATCCAACCAAAAGCAAAATCATTAAAAGAATAAAAAAACGTTTCAAAACGGAACCTCCTCATTTCTATCATGCGTTGTATACAGTAGTTAACGTTATCATAAAAGTGCTTAATGCGGTAAGAAAAATTAAACTTTCTATGAAAATATCAGGATTGTCCACCATTCATCAGAATTACTCCATTGAAAGGGTTTTTATTAAAAACTAAGATAAGACATATAAACGAGCCAAAGCGTTCTTGTCATCATTCACTGAGTGGATCAAGGCATATAAAACATAGAAAGGAGAACGTTAAATAGTGCTTGCATAAAAAAGTACTAAAGACTTTAGTTATTATCTTTAGACGATTGATAGAGTGGGGATCCCATGAATCGTTCAGAAAGTCTTAGAATTGCGTCCGTAACAATCAAAAAATGAAAACGATTAACCATCAAATATAATAAATAGAAGGAAGAGAAAAATATGAACTATAAAGAGTTAATACAATCATTAGGAGATCCAGAAAATATCTCCGATTTTATGACTGATACAAATAAACTGATCGTTAAAATCAATGATTTATCAAAAATAAATTACGATTCATTAGATAATATTAATAGTGTAGCATCCATTGCTTTAGAAGATAACTCAATCGTTTTACCTTTTCAAGGAGAAGGACAAATCGATGCTGATGAAATACAAAATGCCATCGATGAACTTGAAGAACCCGAAGAAAGTGTCTCAATGGCTAGACAAATTTTTGACAAAGTCATTCAAACAATTACTGGATCCATTACGCCTATTGTTCCTTTACTTGCTGGCGCGGGAATGGGAAAAGTATTGCTCATTGTTTTGGACTTATTTAATTTATTATCGCCTGAGAGTGCGACTTATGGGATATTAAAATTTACTTTTGATACGCCTTTTTATTTCTTACCAGCATTAGTTGGTTTCTCAGCGGCTAGCGTCTTTGGGACCAATCGATTTATATCGGCATTTCTAGGGTTAATGATGCTTCATCCTACTTATACTGGTTTAGTGGATGCAGGAGACCCGGTGAGTTTCTTAGGCATGTCATTGCCTTTGAATTCTTATTCAGCTCAAATTATTCCAGCTATCTTAGTCGTATGGATTTATAGTTATGTGGAACGTTTTTCAAATAAAGTGGTGCCAGAAGCCGTGGAGTTATTTATTGCGCCCTTGTTGAGTATTTTAATTATGACGCCGCTATCCTTGTTGGTATTAGCACCTGTTGGAATGACCGTTGGTGAGTGGGTGGCTCAAGGCGTATTATGGTCAGCGGATACCTTTGGTTTCATCGCCATCGCCGTCATGGCAGCCATTTACCCTTGGTTAGTGACTATGGGCTTGCATAAAGCACTCAGTCCAGTAAGTATTATGTTAGTTTCCCAACAAGGGTTTGATCCTGTCGTACGAGCGATCGCTCTCTGTTCAAATATTGCGCAAGCTTCTGCTAGTTTAGCCGTATCGATTAAAGCGAAAAATGCAGAGTTAAAATCGGTTGCACGAGCAGGTGCGATCACTGCTTTCCTTGGTGGCTATACTGAAGTGGCTCTTTACGGTGTGAACCTAAAATTAAGAAAACCAATGTATGCTTGTATGATCGGAGCCGCCTCAGCAGGTGTTTATGCTGGTTTTGTTGGCTTGAAAGCTTACGCTTATATTACGCCAGCCATCTTATCTCTACCAATGTGGATCGGGGCTGCTGGAAACTTTTTCATCCACGCGATCATTACAATTATTATTTCGACTGTTGTTACTTTTATTGCTACTTGGCTTATCGGATTTGATGAAGAAAATTATATCAGTACGGAAGAAGCATAAGTTAAAAAACATCTTCTGCCGCGCTTGATGAATAAAAAATAAATAAAATTGAAAAGATTGTATTTGTTATGAGGAATCACTTAAAGAAAGACAAATGCAATCTTTTTAAATATTGAAAACAGATGAAAAATGATTATTTCCGCAAAACCTGTTGTAAGCCTTTAATAAATGCGGTACAATGAAAGCGCATTAGACATCGGATGACTTTGAGGGAGGTGTGAGTAATTGGAAAAGCCATTAGTTGAGCGAACAACAGATTCTATTATTGAGTTTATTAAAAGCAAGAACTTAGGTTCTGGGGATAAATTGCCAAATGAATATACTTTAGCAGAAAGTTTAGGTGTTGGTCGGAGTACACTGCGAGAGGCTGTACGCTCTCTAGCTTCGAGAAATATCCTCGAAGTCAGACAAGGATCCGGCACTTATGTAAGTAAGAACATGGGAATCTCGGATGACCCGTTGGGATTTTCTTTTGTGAAAGACACCTTGAAGCTAACGGAAGACCTCTTCTATTTAAGGTATGTTTTGGAACCAGAAGTTGCTATGCTAGCGGCGTATAGGCGCACCGACCAAGAAGTCGTTTATTTAGAAGAAATTGCGGAAGACATTGAAAACGTTATTAACTCTACGGATCAACTCCATTTTGAATTAGATATTGAATTTCATTCACTGATCGCAAAAATGAGTAGAAATATAGCGATGAACCATTTAGTCCCGGTCATTGTTCAATCGATCACCTTGTATAATAGTTACTATACAAATGAACAAAGTAAAGTAGAAACTTTACAATCACACCGAGAAATTGTCCGGGCGATTCGCGATGGAGATCCTATGCAAGCTAAATATGCCATGCAAATGCATATTGCCAACAATCAACGACAGTTAAAAATAAATCGACAAGTCAAGCAGAAAACGTAACGCACTTTAATGAAAGGTTTTTAAAGAAAATTGGGAAAATAGTAGCAATTGATAGAAGAATTGTGTTATTTTAGTAATGAGTCATCAGATGTCTTCATTTAAATGAAGGACATCTAAAATAAGGAGGAAAACATCAATGGGAAATGTTTTAAGTACGCTCAAAGATAATTATATCTTTGCGGTAATCCGTGGAAAAGACCAAAACGATGGATACGAAATCGCTAAAGCTGCAGTTGAAGGTGGTATTAAAAACTTAGAATTAACATTTAGTACACCAAATGCCGCACAAGTGATCAAAGATCTCGTGGAAGATTATAAAGATGACGATTCAGTCGTTGTTGGTGCGGGTACAGTGATGACGCTTGACTTAGCGAAAGAAGCTCATGAAGCAGGAGCTGAATTCCTAGTAAGTCCTCATTTCTCCCCAGAAATTGCAGAATATGCTCGCGAAGTAGATACTTACTACATGCCAGGTTGTGGAACAGTAACAGAAGTTGTCAACGCAATGAATGCTGGCTGTGACATTGTTAAAGTGTTCCCTGGTGGTATTTTAGGATCAGGTTTCATCAAAGATGTTCATGGACCAATTCCGGAAGCACAATTAATGCCTTCAGGCGGTGTTTCATTAGACAACATTGCTGAATGGAAAGAAAATGGCGCAGTTGCTGTTGGAGTTGGAAGCGCGCTAAGCCGCGATGTCGCAGAGAAAGGCTATGAAAGTGTTGCAGAAAACGCGAAAGAATTTGTGTCAAAATTAGAAGAGGAGTAATAGAATGACTTTTAATGATGATAATTTTATGCTTCAAGGCGAAGCAGCGAAAAAGCTTTATGAAATCGCAAAAGATCAGCCAATTTATGACTTTCATTGTCATTTAGACCCTCAAGAAATTTATGAGGACAAACCATTCGATAATATCGTAAGTGTTTGGCTAGGTGGCGACCATTACAAATGGCGTCTCATGCGTGCAAACGGTGTCAGTGAAAAATATATCACTGGAGACGCAAGCAATGAAGAGAAATTCAAAGCTTGGATAGAAACAGTAAGCGTTGCAATAGGAAATCCATTGTATCACTGGAGTCATTTAGAAATGCGCGATATCTTTGGTATTGATGAAGTCATTACAAAAGATAATTGGAAAGAACTCTATGACCGCATGAATGACTATATCGAAGAAAATGAATTAAGCCCGCGTGACTTAATTAAACAATCAGATGTTCGTTTCATCGGAACAACCGATCATCCATTAGATGATTTAGAATGGCATCAAAAACTAAAAGAAGACGATTCTTTTGATACAGTTGTTGCGCCAACGTTCCGTCCGGATGAAGCGTTTGTTGATCATGCAAACTTTGCTGGTTTTACAGAAGCGCTTGCTGAGAAAACAGACCAAGAAATTACAGACTTTGCTTCATTCATGTCTGCACTTGAAGACCGTATTGAATTCTTTGCAGAAATGGGTGCACAAGCGAGTGATATGAGCTTGGCAGAAGTTGTTTATAAGGAAGCAGATGAAGACGAATTAAATGAAATCTTCGAAAAAGCGAATAAGGGCGACGAAGTTTCTGCTGAAGAAGCTCAAAAATGGCAAACAGCTGTTTTTGTTGAACTTGCTCGTCTATACAAAGAAAATCACTTTGTTATGCAAATTCACTTCGGAGCATTGCGTGATAATAACACCGCATATGCTGAAGAATTAGGTGCTGACGTAGGGTTTGACTCAATGGGTGATCAAACAGATTTACCTGTCCACTTAAATAACTTATTAGATCGTCTTGTACGCGAAGATTATTTACCAAAAATGATTTGGTACAACTTGAACCCAGCATATAACACGGTTCTTCCGAATACTTTAGCGAACTTCCAAGCAAACGAAGCAGGAGTTCATGGGAAATTACAATTCGGAGCTGGTTGGTGGTATAACGACACGAAACGAGGCATGATTGATCAAATGGACAATTATGCGGAGCAAGGAATTCTCGCAAACTTTGTTGGAATGCTTACAGACTCTAGAAGTTTCTTGTCTTACCAACGTCATGACTACTTCCGTCGTATTTTAGCTTCATACATCGGAAAATGGGTCGATGAGGAAGAAGTACCAGACTCTGAAGAATTATTACGTCCTATTATTGAAGGCATTAGCTACAAAAATGCTGAACAATTCTTTAATCAAAAAATATAATTAAACATTATAAAGGAGACTATAAACTATGTATATGACTTTTAGGTGGTATGGGGAAGACGATCCGGTAACATTAGAAAACATTCGTCAAATTCCAACAATGAAAGGTATTGTTTCTGCGATTTATGATATCGAAGTTGGTCAAGTATGGCCACGCGAGCGTATTCGTAAATTAAAAGATACAATTGAAGATGCTGGTTTAGAATTATCTGTAATTGAATCTGTTCCAGTTCCAGAAGATATTAAATTAGGTCATGATAACCGTGACGAACTCATCGAAAACTATGCACAAACAATTCGTAACCTAGGTGCAGAAGGTGTCAAAACAGTTTGTTATAACTTTATGCCAGTATTTGACTGGACTCGTTCAGAATTAGAATATGAATTAGAAGACGGTTCAACTGCGCTTATTTTTGACGAAGAAGAAGTTAAAAAGATGGATCCTCGTACACTATCTTTACCAGGATGGGACGAAAGTTATACAGCAGAAGAAATGAATGACATCATGGATGAATACGAAAACGTAAGTGATGAAGACCTATGGGACAACTTAACTTACTTTATCGAACGTATTATTCCAGTAGCTGAAGAAGCTGGTGTTAAGATGGCGATTCACCCAGATGACCCTCCTTACCCAATCTTTGGTTTACCACGTATTATTACGGACAAAGAAGCAGTCGAACGTTTCTTAGACATTTATGACAGTCCAAATAACGGTGTAACGCTATGTATCGGTTCATATGCATCAGATCCTAAAAATGATGCGGTTGAAATCTTACGTTACGCTTTAGAACGTGACCGAGTAAACTTTGTACATGCTCGTAACATTAAATTAACTGGTGAAGGCCGTTCATTCGAAGAATCAGCGCACCCATCAGAGTATGGTTCAATCGATATGTATGAAGTAATCAAAGCTTTAAGTGACTATGACTGGGAAGGACCGATCCGTCCAGACCACGGTCGTATGATCTGGGGCGAAACTGGTCGAGCAGGCTATGGTCTCTATGACCGTGCTTTAGGTGCAACATACCTATCAGGTTTATGGGAATCAGTACGTAAAGCAAATGGAAAAGACTATATCGAAAAATAAATAAATTTAGTCAACGATTGGCCGTTTTCTTCTAAACGGCCGACCGTTACTAAAGATTCATTTTAAAAAGGAGCGTCATATAAATGGTTAAAAAAGAAATTGACTTTACAGATAAAGTAGTTGTTATTACCGGTGCTGGTGGGATTATCTGTGGAGAATTAGCAGTAGAGTATGCGGATGCAGGAGCAAAAGTAGCTTTACTAGACTTAAACGAAGATGCAGCACAAGAATATGTAGATACGATCGAAAAAAATAATGGAACGGCAAAAGCTTATAAAGCAAACGTTCTAGACAAAGAAATGCTAGAAGATGTACGTAAAGACATTCTAGAAGATTTCGGTCCAACAGATATTCTAATCAACGGTGCTGGTGGAAACAATGCACGTGCAACTACAGATAACGAGTTCCACGAAGAAGATCTAGATGAAGACTTGACATCATTCTTTGACTTAGATCAAGAGGGCATTGAATTTGTCTTTAACTTAAACTATTTAGGTACATTACTACCTACACAAGTTTTTGCGCAAGACATGGTAGGTCGTGAAGGAGCAAACATTCTAAACATTTCAAGTATGAATGCTTTCACTCCTTTAACAAAAATCCCTGCATACTCAGGAGCTAAATCAGCAGTAAGTAACTTTACTGAATGGTTAGCTGTTCACTTTTCAAAAGTTGGAATCCGAGCAAACGCAATTGCACCTGGTTTCTTAGTAACGCATCAAAACCGTGATTTGATGTTTAACGAAGATGGTACACCAAAAGACCGTGGTAACAAGATCCTTACGAATACACCAATGGGTCGTTTTGGAGAACCAGAAGAATTAGTAGGTGGAGCATTCTTCTTAACAGACGAAAACCTTTCAAGCTTTGTTAACGGAGTTGTTTTACCAATTGATGGTGGATTTAACGCATATTCAGGCGTTTAATTTTTATTAGACGTTCATGACCATTGCAATCCAACAGTTTTCAAGCTGTTGGATTGCATATGATTGTGAAAAAATTATTAGGAGGAGAAGAAAATATGAGTCACAATTCAAACCGACATGGAAGCGAATTCCCAGAAAGAGCGAATAAACCGCCTTTTGGTATTCGAGATAAAATCGGATACATGTCTGGAGACTTAGCAAATAACTTAACTTTCCAATTTGCTAGTTTATTCTTAATGGTCTTTTATACAGAAGTCTGGGGAGTTAACCCAGCTATCGTTGGAACGTTGTTTGCTGTTTCACGAGTAGTGGATGCTTTTACGGACGTAACAATGGGAGTTATTGTTGATCGAGCGCCAGCTACAGAGGAAGGAAAGTTCCGTCCTTGGATTAAAAGAGTAATGGGACCGATTGCTATTGCCAGTTTCTTGATGTATCAGACGGGTTTAGCCGATGCTTCAATGACTGTAAAAATTGTTTACATGTACATTACTTATATTATCTGGGGTAGTGTTACATATACAGCGATTAATATCCCTTATGGATCTATGGCCTCTGCTTTAACACCTAATCCAAGTGAACGAACAGAATTATCTATTTGGCGTACACGTGGTCAAGTTCTTGGACAAATGATTGTTGGAGTTGTTACACCACTTTTAATTTATACAGATGGTAACCAAGTAAAACAAGACGCTACTTTTACCTGGGTTGCAGGTATTATTTCAGTACTTACTCTTGTTTTTTACTATATTACTTATAAATTTACGACTGAACGTGTTAAGATTGAAGACGTGGGTGCTGCGGACGAGCAAGGTGGAATTATGAGCTTATTCCGTAAATTTGGCCGCTTATTATCTCAAAGATCACTTTTATCTATTACAGGTAGTTCAGTGTTATTATTGATGACGATGATTTTAATGTCTTCAATGTATAACTATTTATATCCGCACTTTTATAACTATTCTGATGCTATTGCGATTGTAAACTTTATTAACCCAATCATTGTGTTTTTAGTTGTTTCACCATTAGCTTCCAAATTTGGCCGTCAGCTTGGTAAAAAAGAAACCGCTGTTTCTGGTTTACTTTTAGGAGCTCTCGTTTATTTTGCTGTTTACTTTATTCGTCCAGAAAATGTATTCGTTTATATTGCAATATCTTCAATAGGTTATGCTGGTTTAGCTGTATTTAATGCGTTAGTATGGGCTATGATTACAGATGTTATTGATGATATTGAAGTGAAATCACACACTCGAGATGATGGTACAGTTTACGCGATTAACTCTTTTGCACGAAAGATCGGTCAAGCTTTAGCTGGTCTAGTCGCGGGATATGCGTTATCTTTCACGGGGTACCAAACAGGTGCTGGTGATGAAGTGATCACTCAAACAGCTGATACTATTTCAGGTATTTTTACAACATCTACTTTAGGGCCTGCAGTAGGTTACCTACTTACAGCTCTATTCATTATGTTTGTCTATCCATTGAATAAAGAAGCGACTTTAGAAAATCAACAGATTCTTGAAGAACGTCGCATGAGTAGTATGGAAGACGAATCATAAAATAGGTATTACTAATTGTATAAAATTGAAAGGAAGAAATAAATGAGCGAAATTTTATTTTGTGTCGACTCAGACGGCGCAGCAATGGACACGATGACTTATAAACATGAGTTATTCTTTGGTCCACTAGCTGCTGAAAAGTTTGAGGTAGCAGACAAAGATACTTTCCAAAAAAATTGGGAAGAAATTAACCTTTATTCACGTACTCGTGGTGTGAACCGTTTTGTCGGTTTAGTCATGGGCTTAGAATCCGTTGACTATGACGAGATTAACATCGACAACTTAACACGTTGGGTGAACGAAACAGAATCACTTTCAGAAGATTCGTTAGCAGCTGAAATTGAAAAAGAAGGCACGGAGGATTTAGAACGTGCGCTAGCTTGGTCAAAAGCTGTAAACCAAGGCATTACTGATGCTGAGGGACATGACGTAGCTTTTGATGGTGCGGTTGAAGGCTTAGACAAGATGAAAGAACAAGGCACTGTCTATGTCGTCAGTTCTGCTAACCGTGAAGCAGTTGAAGATGAATGGACACGTCATGGTTTAATTGAGCACGTGGACGATTTATACTGTCAAGACCGTGGTAAAAAAGCGGATGTAATTGCTGGCTTTATCGCTGATGGTGCTGACCCACATAATATTCTTATGGTCGGAGATTCACCAGGAGACTTAGAAGCAGCTGAAGATAATGGTACCTGGTTCTACCCAATTCTTGTAGGGGACGAAAAAGAATCATGGGATAACCTACGCAACAATGTGGTAGAAAAAGTAGCCAATGGCGAATTTACACAAGAAGACCATGACCATTATAAAGAAAAATTCTGGAACAATTTAGATAATTAATTTTAGGAGGAGTTATTTAAATGAGTAATTTAGTCGATTTAACGAAAAAACCTTACAACTTGGATCAAGAAGCGATTGACTGGGTTGAAAATACACTTAAAAATATGTCATTAGACGAAAAGATTGGTCAATTATTCGTCAACATGGGTGCTGAAAGAACAGAGGAATACTTAACAGGGGTTATGGATGACTACCATATTGCAGCTGTTCGTTACAACAAAGGACCAGCAACAGAAGTTTATGACCAAAACTATATTTTACAAACACAATCAGAAATTCCTCTCTTAATTGCTGCAAACACTGAAGCAGGTGGAGATGGAGCAGTGACTGACGGAACAAAAGTTGGTGACGAGATTAAAGTTGCTGCAACAAATGATCCAAAATATGCTTACGAACTAGGTAAAGTTTCAGGTATCGAAGCATCAGCTGTTGGATGTAACGCTTCATTCGCTCCAATCGTTGACTTAACTCGTAACTGGCGCAACCCAATTATTGCGAACCGTACTTGGAGTGACGACGTCGACCAAACAATCGAATTATCAAAAGAGTATATGAAGGGTATTATGGAACACAACATTATTCCATTCGCAAAACACTTCCCAGGTGATGGTATTGACGAGCGTGACCACCACTTATCATATGCTTCAAACCGTCAAACAAAAGAAGAGTGGATGGAAACATTCGGTCGTATTTACGGTGAATTAGCAGACGCTGGTCTACCAGGAATCATGGCTGGACATATTCACTTACCAAATGTTGAAAAAGAAATGCATCCAGATCGTGAATTAGACGAAATGCTACCAGCATCACTAAATAAAACATTATTAGATGAATTATTACGTGGTGAATTAGGTTATAATGGTGCAATCGTTACAGATGCGTCACACATGGTTGCTATGACAGCAGCAATGCCACGTCGTGAAATGGTTCCAACTGCTATTGAAGCGGGCTGTGACTTATTCCTATTCTTTAACGACCCAGACGAAGATTTCCAATGGATGAAAGAAGGTTATGAAAATGGTCTTCTAACAGAAGAGCGTCTACATGATGCGATTCGTCGTACATTAGGATTAAAAGCTAAAGTAGGCTTGCATAAATTTGAAGGACGTCGTGAAGAAATCATGATGCCTAAAGAAGAAGCAATGGCTCAAATCAATACTGAAGAATCACAAGCAATTGCGGATGAAGTTGCTGACAAAGCAATTACATTAGTAAAAGATAAACAAGAAGACATCTTCCCTGTGACACCTGAACGTTACAAACGTATTTTAATCGTTGACGTTGAAGGTCAACAAGGTGGATTCGGTGCGATGATTGCTGGCGACAAGAAACGTGCTTCAGATAAGATGAAAGAAATCTTAGAAGAGCGTGGACATGAAGTTTCTGTTTGGGAATCAACAGAAGAACGAATCATGAAACTACCTAAAGAAGAACAAGCAGCAGCAATTGCGAACGTTTATGCGCAAAAACAACCAATCTCTAACTTAACGGACAACTATGATTTAATCCTAAACTTAGTAGATGTTAACTCAGGTGGTACAGTACAACGTATCGTATGGCCAGCAGCGAAAGGTACGCCAGACCAACCATTCTATGTACACGAAGTACCAACGATTGTTGTTTCAATCCAACACCCATTTGCATTAGCTGATATGCCTCAAGTAGGTACTTATATCAATGCTTATGATGGTATGGATAACACATTAGAAGCGCTAGCTGCTAAATTAGCAGGTGAATCTGAGTTTACTGGGGTATCTCCAGTAGATGCAGAAGTTAGCGAATTGCTAGATACGAAAATCTGGCGCAAATCAACTTATTAATTTAAGTTTCACCCAAAAAAATATATCCCTTAAATAAAAGAAAAAGAGGTGGCTGAATATTCAGTCACCTCTTTTTATATGGAAAAATCTTTGAACCGTTGGAAATTTCGGAACGGGCGTCGGTGCGTTTCTGTGATGGCAAAAATAGGATTGCTTATCCGACTTTTTATTTTGTGAATTAAAACTCTTCATTTCTTCTTACATTATTTCTTTTGCTAATTCGAATAACTTTCCGATATCCTCTTTGTAAACCCAGCGACTAAAAGCTGCACTAATATCTTCACTTGCGGTTCGATAATAGACAGAAGGGGTGTTGTCGACACAGTAATAATATTTTCCGTTTTTTTCTCGAATAGGCTGTTCTAAGGTTGTATAATCAATGCCTTCAATCGTTCCGTCTTTTTGGGCAGCGGCATCGATGATCAAAGCACCTGGCTTCATTCGTTTTTGGTCAGCGACCGTGACAATATGATCATCATCCGCTCTGATATTGATACCATTTACGACAATATCATATTCAGCAATGTGTTCGATAAATTCATCTAAAGTAGTTCGATAAAACATGCGAATATTGGAAGTATATTTTGAAAGGTTATGCATAGCTCCTTGCGCAACATTTCCGGATCCTAGTACAGCAATTTTTTGATTATCACTGGGTATTAAACCGAAGTTCATCAAAGCATTCATCGTGGCTGAGAGACCGGCAGTAAAACTATTTCTATAGACAAAGTCTCGAGGAATCCATGGAATGGAAATCTTTTTATCGTGGTAGAAAAGTTTGGGATCGGTGTTGTTTAGATCAACTCCGATCAGGTTTTTCTTTATTCCTTGTTCTTCCCAAAAAGAGCGATCTGTCCCTTCAGGCGCTAACCAGCCAATCGTCATTTGTCCTTCTTGGATTAAATCATAATCTTCAGGTTGTAGTACTTTAAGCGAGAAGATAGCGTCACTTTGTTGAAAAATTTCTTCGCGGCTTAAAATTTCACATCCTTTTTCTTCATAATTGTCATCCGGAATTCCTAAGGGTAAGCCATAGTCTTCTTCAATCAGCAACTTATTTTCAAAGTCTTTAATATGCTGTGGCAGCAAAGAAATTCTTCTTTCATTGGCGTAATTTGAACGTATAAACCCTAATTTCATCTGTCTCCTCCTTCTTTTGTAACTTTATTTTAATGGAGAAGAAGTTAAAAACCAAAAGTTTGAAGTTAAAAGAGAGTGCAATTATGTATAAAACGATACAAAAACGTTTAGAGATACGGTATCATAAGAGGTGTAAAAGAGTATCTAACTGAGGTGAAGACGTGAGAGGGAAAAGATTTTATGCTATATTAATTGGCCTAATAACGGTGGGAATTATAAGTGTAGTTGTCTTTCGGAAACAACAAGAAGAGAAATACGTAGCATTTGAAGGTTACGAAATTACAGCCATTACTGACCGAGTCGATGATTTATATAACGAAGACAAAACAGATATTGTCGAAAATATTGCGGACGATGAGCTCGAAGCGATTGATAAAATTTTGTTCGATTTAAAAGAAAAAGATTTTAGCTCAAAAAATGAACACCACTTGAAGGAGACGACGGTTGAATTTATGGCGGCACGAGAGATGAGAGAGATACAGAGGGAAATTCGTGAGCTGTTTATTGAAGACGAGATCATTGATCAAAAGGTGACTATGCCGCAAGTTGAAGCATTAAAAGAAAAATTAGATCCTTACGAAGCGACAACACTTTTCTTTGAACGTAATACAACAGCCATTGAAGATGCCCACCTACAAGTGACGACCATTACAACAGCTGCCAGTTTTGTCGCTGATTTATTTGAGGAAGATGAAGTGGTCGTCCGGAAGGATATTACGCGTGAAGATGAAGCAGAGGCCCTGGAATTAATCAAACCTATTAAAAATGAAGTCGTCAAAGAAGAACTAACTAATAAAATTGAATTAGTGGATATCGCTCTAACAGAAATGGAAGAGGCCTTGGCTGTAGAAGCAGAACTTGAAGCGCTAGAAGAAGTGAAAGATAGCGAAGAAACGGAAGAAAGTGAGGAAGAAGTAGTAGAGGAAGAAATGGAAGAAGCACCTGCATATACAGCTCCAGATAATGAGTGGGAGAACTCAGGTTCCGCTAGTAATCCGTGGTCTACCCCTAGAACCCCAAACTCTTCTGGAACAGAGACAGGCTCTAGTTCTGGTCGCACACGCTCAAGTGGCGGAGGGAGTTCGGGCACACAGAACGATCCCTATACAGAAAGAAATGAACCAGACTCAGCGATTGAACCGACTGAAGAAGAGGAGGATACTCACTTTCCAGTGGAAGACGACGAAGGCGAGCAAGAAGAACCAGTCCCTTCTATCCCAGAAATCCCCGAGGAACCAACCGACCCCGTCGATTCAGAAGATGCGGCTGAACCAGATCCAGAAAATATTGAAGAACCCTAAGGCCAATATAAAAAGTAGAGATCAGAAAAATACTCGTTACAGAATAAGCGTTTCTGTAACGAGTATTTTCGTTTGGACTAGGAATTCAATGCTTATGCTGCTTTGTAATGATCCTATCAATCACGTGTTGAATCTTACGCAGATCATTATAAGTCGGAACATTTTCAATATATACGGAATCCTTAGATTCTAAGTCGGGGAGCGGGAAATTAGAAACAATAAAATCATAATCTAAAGCTTCTAAAATTTCTAAATTAAGATCCATAGCGGTATAGATATCAATCGTCAACTGATTAGAAAGTTCATGTTCGATAAAATCTTTTAACATCTGCGCATGTGCGATATGACGATTGCTGATAATGACTCCTTGCATATCAGCAAATTTTTTTCGTAATTCAGACACAAGATTCGGCCAAAAGGTAAATAAAGTATAAATGAAGAAGTTGATCCCGTCTTCTGTCATCGGCTTGCGGAGAAATTGCCGGTAATTTTTCATTCCTTCGTATAATAACTGATAAAATTTAGGAAACTCGGCTTGAATAGCCTCCGCAAAATATTTATTTCGGTTATATAAAATATAGCCAGATTGTGGTTCTCGATATTCTAGATGTGCTGAATTAATCAGTGCCAGCATGAGAAAATCTTTATTGGCTAGAGGGATCTCGCTTGCAGTCGCTACCTTAGTGAGGATATCTTCTAAAAGAGTGATTTCATTCGCTAGTTTTTGGTTTGTTTCTGCCTTTCCAAACATCCGCTCGACATTCAAAGAAAAACCTTCTTGTACATAAGGCGTAAAAAGTTGCTGAATTAAATCGCTATCAACATTTAGCTGAAGAGCTTCTTCAAAATGTTTGAAATTTTCAGCATAGCTTTCTAAATGAGAGCTAATTTTATCAAAATTAATCGCAAGATCTTCTATATTTACTTCGTGCCCGTTTTTATAACGGATGAGATTAACCATAGTGACGGTTTTAAGTACATGATAAAAAGCGAAATCGGCCGGTATCTGTGTAAAGTCGATAAAAAAATTTAACAACTGATCCACTGCCTCTTCATTTATGGTTTCAAAAGGCCAGTGTAAATGAGAATATTTTTCAAAAAAATACTGATAATAAAAATAACGAATATTTTCTTCTTGACCGACTACCCGACAGGGACTGGTTTCAATCTTAAAGCCAAATTTCAACACGCCATCATTCATTTGGTCAATCATTCGATAAATCGTCGAGGGACTAACAAAAAGCATGTCGGCCAGTTCAGTAATGGATTTATTTTCGTGTAAAAATATTATTTCCAGTAAATGATAAACCGTCGATTCACTTAGAATCTTCCGATAAAGAAACTGCAATCCCTTATCTTGTTTAAATATTAAACGAACACCACGATAAGAACTTTCAATTTCAAAATCCGAAAAATTCTTTCTAAAGTAAGTCATGTCATCTTTTAACACTCTGTCCGAACAGTTTAATTCGTTACCTAAATTCGAAAGTGTCATCCAATTTTCTCTCTTTGATAAAATCTCAACAAATTGTAACCTTCGTTTTTCACTATTCGTCAATAAATTGATCATTTATATCCTCCTTTTTGGATAACCTCTTATTCTTCATCATACCTCAAATAAAAACAAAACTGTATCCGTTTTTGGCTTTTTTCATTTTCTGCCTCGGTTAGACCTAAAAGTGACATTGAATATCCTTAAAAGTATTATACGATTCTATTCTATGAACTCACTGAGAGGGCGATGGAGTGAAACCGTAAAAAGGAAAAAGAAAGGGTACGCTGATGGTTACTTAAAAACAATATTGCACTTGTGATTGTTGAGAAAGTTATGGCATGAGGAAGGGCATGAAAGCCAGATGTTCGGTCTTCTGAGCCCTTAGATGCTACAGAAGTCAGAGAAGAGTCTTAAGCTTTTAAACTTCCAACGATAGATGGAGCCGTTACTTATGCTAGTTTAACTAATTATTCAAGAAAAAATCGATTAAAAACATGAAATAAAGAAAAAGCTGCTCAATCTATAGATTGGGCAACTTTTTTGAGGGATAAATATTTATTTTCTAAGCATTGCCTGGAATTTTCCGCTTATTTATCTTATATGGATTTATGCCCTTAAGTAATCGGCGTGAAGTGTTTATCTAAAGCCTTCATTAAATCATCTTTAGAAATTTGATAGTCAAAGAAATGTAGCAGATTATAAACTTCTAAGGGCTTATCGTTATTCAACACGCCATATTCGCAAATAGTCCGCACAATAGTTTCCTCGAAAGACTCGTGCATCCCACAAGCACAAGAAATATAAGGATCGCCAATGTTGATCTCAAAGCTCCCACAGTGACAACAGACAATTCCTTTATAGAGGTGTTGATGTATCCCAGTTGGGACTTCCATGGGCTGCATTGGGAAATGTCGATCGATTTGACCAAGCCAACTTAAATGCATCGGACGATTCATAGCTGGACCGTTATAGTCTTTTTCCTCTTGAATAATACGTTTTAGATAGTTATCGAGTTGATCAGCTGTCACAATTTCGATCGCTTCATTTTTTTGCTCGCTAATGACTTCATTATGAGGATTCGGAAAAAGGGCAGCTCCTTGAATATTTATTTGTACAGCATTCTTTACAGCATCTTTTTTTAATTGTGAAGTTATTTGGTTGATCTTCTCGATAGGATGACCGTCAAATTTTTGGCCATTCAATTTACATACAGAGTCCTCAATTTCGAATACCCCTTCATAGTCATTGATCTCAAAAGAATAGATGCCTGCTCTCGTCATCAGTAAAAGATCACACTCGATCATTTCATGAGCATCTAACGCTAAGTCTGTCATATAAAACCAATGCTCTTTCGCATAATAGTGAATAATTTTTAAGACCTTATTGACCCCTGTTTCTTTTGCCTCAAGTTGTTGGAGCATCGTTGAAAAGTATTCATTTAATTCTGTACGTTTATCTAGTTCTCTTAAGACATCTAAATTCGTTGCATATTCTTCTTTCTCCAGATGTCTTTCATTATAAATTTTTCTCATCGTAAAACCCCCTTACTATATATATTGCCCAAAAATTTGAATTTTCACGAAAAAACTTTTAAAAAGTTACAGTCTTTTGTATTGTTCGTATATAGCGAACGAAAATAAATATATTATAAACAAAAAGAATATATATGATTTTTTACCGAACATTATCTTGCTTTTGAAAAGCAAATATTATATAATACCGGCATATTCAAAGGAGGATTTCATTCAATGAGTTATTTAAAAGAAAAAATTCTAAAAGACGGGATCGTTTTGAACAATGATGTACTAAAGGTGGATTCCTTTTTAAACCACCAAATTGACCCGACAGTAATGAAGGAAAGCAGTAATGAATTTATCGAGTATTTTAAAGATAAAGAGATTACAAAAGTTATGACGATTGAAGCATCAGGTATTGCTCCGGCTATTCGGGTGGCTTCGCAGTTAGATGTGCCGATGTTATTTGCGAAGAAAACGGAACCTTCTACGCTTTCAAATGAAGATCAATATGAAACGAATGTACATAGTTTTACTAAAAATAAAACGAGCCGTGTACTTGTTTCTAAAAAGTATTTAGCCCCGGATGATAAAGTATTAATTATTGATGATTTCCTTGCGAACGGTGAAGCAGCGCTTGGCCTCATTGATTTAGTCGAACAAGCTGAGGCGGAAGTAGCGGGCGTTGGAATTTGTGTCGAAAAATCTTTCCAACCTGGACGTGCGAAATTAGAAGAAAAAGGCATCGATATTTTCTCCATTTGTCGCATTGCTTCTTTAGAAAATAATGCAGTCACATTCGTCGAGGAGGCGACGGCCAATGAAGAATATTAATTTTAAAGAAATGTTGAATGGGAAAAACCTTGCGCTAAGTTTCCAGCATTTATTAGCGATGTATGCAGGAGCGATTGTCGTTCCGATTATTATTGCCGGAGCACTTGATTATACGCCGGCGCAAACGTCTTATATTATTGCGGCAGATATTGCTATTTGTGCAATTGCGACGCTTTTACAAGTGTATAAAGGGAAATACATTGGGATTGGTCTTCCGGTGGTTATGGCGACTGCTTTTACAGGAATTGGACCGATTGTTCAAGCGGGTACAGAGTACGGACCGGCGACCGCTTATGGCGCTGTTTTTGCTGCGGGAGTTATTATGTTACTTTTAGCTCCGATTTTTGCGAAACTCAATCGTTTATTTCCAACCTTGGTTACGGGCATCGTGGTTTCGCTGATCGGCCTCACATTAATTCCAGTGGCGATTAATTATTTAGCGGGTGGCGATGATGCGAGCAACTACGGCAGTATGGAGAATCTGATTGTAGGTAGTGTCACTTTTGTCATTATTTTATTATTATATCGTTATACAAAAGGTTTCGTGCAGTCTATTTCTATATTAATCGGGATGCTTGGTGGAATGGTAGTTGCAGGCTTTTTTGGTCAACTTGATTTTTCCTCTGTGCAGTCAGCTTCTTGGTTTCAATTGCCTGTCCCTTTTGGGATCACGCACTTAGAATTTGAGCTTGGAAGTATTGTGAGTTTAGTCATTGTTGGAATTGTCACGATTATTGAGTCTACCGGTAATTATTTAGCGCTAGGGAGTATGATGGACAAAAAATTAGAAGAAGCTGATTTGAGAAAAGGATATTTCTCAGCGGCCATTGCTTATATGCTAAGTGGTATTTTTAATACCAATCCTCAATCGGCTTTTTCGCAGAATTTAGGTGTCATTCAAATGTCTGGTGTGAAAAAACGCGAAGTCATTTTAAATCTAGTGATTTTAATGTTGATTGCCGGATTTATTCCTAAAATTGGAATTATCGCAACAGCCGTTCCGACGCCAGTCCTTGGTGGAGCTATGATCTTTTTATTTGGAAATGTTGTTGCTTATGGAATTAGTGTCATTGGCTCAGTCGATTTAAGTGGAAATAATGCCTTAATTGTAGGAGCAGCTATTGTTGTTGGAGTCGGAGTCACAGTAAAACCAGAAGCTTTTGTGCAACTTCCCTCATGGATTTCTTGGATTACAAGTAGTGGGATCGTCGCAGGAACTATTGTTGCCGTCTTTCTAAATTTATTCTTTAATGGCTTAGATGAAAATTAAAAACGTTCATTAGAATAAAACACCGATTTCTTCTATGAGATGAAGAAGTTGGTGTTTTTTATTCTAAATAAGGCCATGAGTTTAGAGAGTTGAAGCCACCTGAAAATTGACCTATAATGAGGAGAAGAGTTAAAAAAGCTATTCTTTTTAAATATACGTTTATATTTCAGAAGAGAGTATGATGATAAAATACGAAAATAGAGGTTTCATAGAATGAAAAAAATAATTACTGGTCCCATTCGTTTTTATAAAAAATATATCTCACCCTTAACGCCCCCTAGTTGTCGCTATCATCCGACCTGTTCTACGTATGCCTTACAAGCAGTCGAAAAGCATGGTGCCGCAAAAGGTGGGGTTATGGGGCTTGCTCGTATCTTACGTTGCAATCCTTTCGTCGAGGGGGGAGTTGATGAAGTTCCTGATTATTTCACAGTTCGTCGTAATCCGGATAATATCGATGACTTATATATTCCAGAACATTTAATGCCGGTAGATAAAGAGACCCGTGAAAATCTGGAACGCTTATTGGAACGATACGAAGACCAATTGCTTATTCATGAAGATTTGCCAACCGCTCTCCAGATACTAGAAAGTATAGCAAGTCCTAAAGAAATAACGGTCTCAGAAATCAAAGCTCATTTTCCTAAAGATATTTTGCATGACTTAGAAGAAACGGAAATTTTTCCTGATTTAGAGGCAGCAGAATTCCAATACTTTACCCTAGAAAAAACAGAAAAAAATATTCCTTATCTAATAGACATTGAACCTTATTTTGAGGATACCAAATGGGGATTAAAGTCTCCTTTAGTTGTTTTAGAAAAGACAGGAATTTGGTATACCAATTTACCAAAACTGGCGCAAGATTTTTTAATCCAAAGAGGAGTGACTCCAAAAGATATTAAAAATAGAAGTTTTCATTTATGGTTAGTACTCAAAGCGTTAGAGGAAAAGGAAAAGCTGGAAGAATAAAAGAACCCAATAAAGTAATGTAGAACATTTCGTGCGGTCTACAAAATACTTTATTGGGTTTTTAGCTTTATGAGGTGATTATTTGCTTTGAGGGAAAATTAAGCGTGGGACTCGATAAATAATAAAAGCGACGATAGCGCCGACAATGATAAAGGTCGCCACACCACTAGCACCATTAATGATGAACGAATAAAGACCCGCATTCATCCCTTCTGGGGCATAAATACTCCAATAAATAACCCCCGCAATAAAATGAATACCGTATTTCACAAAGACAGCTAAAAATGTACTCCAAGCGATGGCAATAAAAGCTTGGCGCCATCTTTTAGCTGTGACTTCTTTTTGTACTTTTTTCCAAGCAATCCCAGCTAAGCCAGCAACAGCAAAAGCAAATAAATATTCGATCAACACTTGTAAAACAGAGAGCATTGTAAAATTACCTAGCGCAAGTTTGATGAATCCCCAAAGAAAGCCACTTAGAATTCCTGGTTTCCACCCACGGCGGTAACTTAAAATGATGATGGGAATCATTCCTAGCTCTGCCTCAAAAGGTCCAATATCTAAGGGGATTAATGCAATAACAAAAGCTAACACAGCAAACATCGCAGCTTCAATCGAAACGACTAAATTGTTATGTTTCGTTAATTCCATGTCTTTTTCCCTTTCTTTTAGGAGAAACAAAAAAAACCGTATAAGCCTATACGGTCCAAAACTTGTATGAAATCATCTAAACGAATCAATGCCGCTTACTCGCTATTCATAGAATCGTTTAAGACACTTCCTTTCGCTAGTATGAACTAGATCAAGTTCGAGGGTCCGCATATGCATCTCAGCCTTCTTGGCTCCCCTAGTGCTTTAATATGGTACTATCACTCTACCGATCTCTGGGTGAGAAGTCAAATTTTTAAGAACTACCAAAAAATATGAAAGCTAATTTAGATCAAGTGCAGAGGCATCGTGCGTATCAACGAGTTCACCAAAGACAAAATATCGATCGTTTGTATTTTTACCATCCACATAATAACAATTCATCAATGAAATGACAGGTTTACCGTGTTCTTCCGCTACTTCATCCTCAATCCACTCCACTTCAGTAGGTTCCACAATCCGAGAATCAAAGACCCGATATTCATAGACGGTTTCATTATCTGTTAAATAAACTTCATCACCTATTTCAACAGAAATTAAATCTCCAAATAAGATACTGTCATCGTGGGCGTAGTGGCCCGCGATCGGAAAGTTGCCTTCGCCCATTGTCAAATCCGGACGCATGGTTCCAACGCCCGCATGTAAAATATCATTGGTCACTCCATTAAACACGGTTAAGTTTGCATCGATGCTTGGAATATATAAACGGCCAATAATCAAGCTTTCGTCAATATATTCTGGCGACAAAACGGTTCCTGAGGCGTTAATTTCATCAATACTATCAAAATCAAAGGAAGTTTCCGACTCTAAATTCTCTTGCATGGTTTCAGCGGCTATTTCTTCCGCAACCTGATTATTTTTTTCTGTTCGTTGACCAATGCGCATCTGGTTAATCCAGGGGAGCGCTAAGATGAGAAGGCCTGCTAAAATAAGTAGGTAACTTAAAACGCGTAAAATTTTATTTTTGTTCATTTTATTTCCTCTTCTTGATAGATTAGAATTGATATAACTATTATAAAACAAATGAATCCTTTAGGGTAATAAATGTATTCTAGCTAAACGTTAACAGATAAACATGGTAAAATGGAAGTAACTTATAAGCGAAGAGAGGAAAGCAAAATGCGAATTTTAATTGCGGATGATGATCGTGAAATTTGTGACTTATTAGAAATCTATATTAATAATGAAGGCTTTGAAGTCATTAAAGCTTATGATGGGCAAGAAGCTTATGATCAGTTTATAGAAACAGATCCTGATTGTGTCATTTTAGATGTGATGATGCCAAAAATGGATGGCTTGGATGTAGTGAATAAAATTCGAGAAGAATCGAAGGTGCCTATTTTGATGCTAAGTGCAAAAACAGCCGATATTGACAAAATCCGGGGGCTTGCGCGGGGAGCGGATGATTATGTCATTAAACCCTTTAACCCCTTAGAAGTAGTGGCACGCGTGAAGTCTTTATTACGTCGGAGTTCTTATAGCGATGAAAAAAGCGCGGATGGGAATGAGATCGAAATTGGACCTTTAAGGATTCGGCGGGATCAACACGAAGTGTCAACGGTGGATGGAACTTTGATTCATCTGACTGTTTTAGAGTTCGGGATTCTCTATTTACTTGCGAGCAATCCGAACCGTGTTTTTAGTGCGGATGAAATTTTTGAGCGTGTTTGGCAACAAGAGACCGATATTCCTTCAAAAACAGTGATGGTTCATGTGAGTCATTTACGTGACAAAATTGAAGAAGCAACCGGTGGCGAGAAAGTAGTCAAAACGGTCTGGGGAGTAGGCTATAAAATTGAAAAAGACTAAGGATAAACAAACAAAAAAATCAGGAATGCAATTAACCCCTTATGAAAAAGGTATCCTGGTGGGCGAAGGCTTTATAACGGCCGGCATCATTGCCCTTCTTTACTACTCTGCCTATCAAATTTTCCAGTTTCTAGTCTCTGCTTTCCCGAGTTTTTTTGAAGATTTTTGGTTTTTTGGCGATCTCTTCCTGGAAATGAAGGATCAAAGTTTATTAGAAGTTAATCCTTTTATATATATATTCCTGATTCTGCTAGCGATTGTGGCCATTATCTGGCGTCTACGTCGACGTTATCGTAACTATGAAATTCGACACATTATTTCTGAATTGCATTATATTGCGCAAGGTCATTTTGAACATCGTATTCCAGCAAGTAACGACACCGATTTACAAGAATTTATCGATAGTATTCATGTCCTTGTCGATTCGACGGTAGCGGCGATGGAAGAAGAACGCAGAATTGAACAAACAAAAGACGAGTTAATCACTAATGTAAGCCATGATATTCGAACCCCTCTGACTTCGATTATTGGCTATTTAGGGTTGGTGGAAGAAAAAAGACATACGACTCTTGAGGAAGGATACGGCTACATTCATACGGCGTATAAAAAAGCACGGCAAATGAAGCGGTTGGTGGATGATTTATTTGAATACACCACTGTTCGCCAAACAGATACCCCTTTAAATATCATTCAGTTCGATATGATTCAATTACTTGAGCAATTAGTGATTGATTTTCAAATCGAGGCGGAAAACGCAGGGATGGAGATTGAAATAGAAGCTCCTGTGGACCGTTATATCATGGAGGGAGACTCCGAAAAACTTGTGCGTGTGTTTAGCAATCTCCTTTCCAATGCATTGAAGTATGGTAGAAACGGGAAACATATTATCATTGCCGTTAAACCTTTAGCGAATAATTATATTCAGATCATAATTAAAAATGATGGCGACCCTATTCCGAAAGAAGCACTAGAACAACTGTTTGAACGCTTCTATCGCGCGGAAATGTCGCGGTCGCAAGCCTCAACCAGTACTGGACTAGGCTTGGCAATTGCTAAAAGTATTGTCACGTTACACGCCGGAACAATTACGGCCGATACGAGCCCCGCATGGACGGAATTTATAATTGAACTACCGAAAACTGTGAAGGAAAAATAAATCATTTTTGAACACTCCAAAAATTGTAAAGCGTCCTATTTGGAGTGTTTTGAATGATGCTGATTAATTTTGCAACATCCGCAAAGTCTCGTTTATTTCAGGGCATATCTGTGTTATCATCTTAAGGAGCGAGCCATAAGAAACTTAATTGAGGGCTTGGCTTTTTTAGCATTCTTTTCTTTTGGTGTTTTCTGAAGAAATGAATGGATTCACGCATTTAATAAAAGTTAAATATAAGGAGAAAGAATTAAAAATGTTTTCTGAAAAAATTAAAATGAATATAAAAAAAGGTTTATTAGCAGGGGTTTCATCCACAGCATTATTTGCCACACTCTTACCAGGAACAATCAATACAGTAGAAGCGAGTGCGCCGGATATTGAATCAAAAGCCTCTATTACTGTAGATTTTGAGACAGGACAAATTTTGCAAGGAGAGGCGATTGATGAACCTTTAGGGATTGCTTCGATGACAAAGATGTTAGTAGAATACATTGTCTTTGAAGAAATCGAAGCAGGGAATTTGGCTTGGGACGAAGAAATAACGATCAGTGACCATGCTTATGAGATTAGTCAAAACTATGTCTTATCAAACGTTCCATTACGAGCTGGAGATACATATACGTTAGAAGAATTATATGAAGCCATGGCTATTTATTCTGCGAATGGTGCGACGATTGCGATTGCTGAGCACATTGCGGGATCAGAACCGGCTTTTGTTGATCGCATGATAGAGACGGTAGAATCTTTTGGCATTACCGATGCTCAATTATATAATTCAACGGGGTTAAATAACGAAGATTTAAATGAAAATGTTTATCCGGGTTCTTCAGCAACGGATGAAAACACAATGAGTGCACGTTCTTCAGCCATCATTGCGGATCGCATCCTTACTGATTATCCTGAAGTATTAGAAGTAGCCAGCATTCCACGTAAGACATTCCGACCAGATACAGTAGATGAAGTAGAGATGACGAACTGGAACTGGATGTTAGAAGGTTTAATTGCTGAGCGACCAAATGTTGATGGTCTAAAAACAGGGACAACGCTTCAAGCAGGTGCTACTTTTACGGGAACTGCCGAAGAAGATGGTCGCCGCTTAATTACGGTTGTTTTAAACTCTGGTGACGACAAAATGACTCGTTTTGTTGAAACAGATAAAATGTTAGATTTTGGATTTGATGAATGGGAAATGCAAAATGTAACCGATCAGTGGGCAGAAAACTTTGAATATGAGCCACTAACGGTGACAAACGGTCAAGAAGACACTGTAAACTATGAACCAAGTGAAGCTTTAGAAATGCTTATCCAACGAGAGGATAATGTGGAAGAAGAAGTATCTTATTCCGTTGTCTGGGATCCAGATATTGTAAATGAAGATGGCACCATTGCCGCACCTTTTGATGAAGGAATGGAAATTGGTGAGCTCGTTGTTGAATATACAGGAAATGAGCATGGTTACTTAGGAGAAGATCAGATGAGTTCTGTCCCTCTAGTAACTTCTGAACCGGTAGCAAAATCAGGCATCTTTAGCCAGGCATGGAGCTGGGTAGCCGGTATCTTTGATAGCTTTGCGAGTCGCTTTTAACCTTTAGTTGCTCAATGGAAGCCGAGCTTTATTCATGCTAAAGTTAATATAAATAAAATTTGTTCTAATATAAAAAGTAAATGTTGAAAAATAAAGGAGTGTTGCTTCATGCTGGACATGAAACTTATTCGAAATGACTTTGAAAAAGCTGCAGAATTATTAAAAAAACGTGGTGTCGATAAAGAAGAAATTGCTCGTTTAAAAGAAATTGATGAGCGCCGTCGCAAACTGATTCAAAAATCTGAAAAGCTAAAGAGCAAGCGGAATGAAGTATCAAAAGAAATTGCGGAAAAGAAACGCAATAATGAATCTGCGGATGATGTGATTCAGTCCATGCAAGAAGTAAGCAAGGAAATTAAGCAAATCGATAAAGAATTAGAAAAAGCGGAGAAAGAAACATGGGATATTTCAACAGGCTTACCTAATTTTCCTCATGAATCTGTTCCGGTTGGAGAAACAGAGGAGGATAACGAAGAAGTCAGTCGTTGGGGCGATGCGCTCATCAGCCGTCCAGGTGATGAACCAAAACCGCATTGGGATCTAGGGGAAGATCTAGGTATTTTAGATTTTGCACGGGGCGCCAAAGTTGCTCAAAGTCGTTTTCTTTATTATTTAGGTGCGGGTGCACGTTTAGAACGCGCACTTTATAATTTCATGTTAGACGTTCAAACGAAAGAGCATGGTTATACAGAAGTGATCACTCCTTATATTGTTAATGACGAATCGATGTTTGCCACAGGGCAGTTTCCGAAATTTAAAGAAGATGTTTATGAATTGGAAAATGAAAACTTAACATTAATCCCAACAGCGGAAGTGCCATTGACGAACTTTTATCGAGACGAGATTTTAAATGAAGCGGATCTTCCGAAGTATTTCACAGCGATGAGTCCTAGCTTTCGTTCGGAAGCAGGGAGCGCAGGACGTGATACCCGAGGATTAATCCGTCTTCATCAGTTCCATAAAGTTGAATTGGTAAAATTTGCGAAACCTGAAGAATCTTACGATGAGTTAGAGAAGATGACGCGTGACGCTGAAACCATTTTAGAAAAACTGGAATTACCTTATCGACGTGTTGTACTATCTACTGGGGATATGGGCTTTGCCGCTGCTAAAACCTATGATATTGAAGTGTGGATGCCGGCGCAAAATACTTACCGTGAAATCAGTTCTTGCTCAAATACAGAAGATTTCCAAGCTCGTCGGGGAATGATTCGTTTCCGTCGTGAAGAAAATAATCGAATCGAGTACGCGCATACTTTAAATGGTTCTGGACTTGCTGTAGGACGTGCCTTTGCCGCTATTTTAGAAAATTACCAACAAGCAGATGGCTCAATTAAAATTCCTGATGTCTTAGTCCCTTATATGGATGGTATGGAATATATTACAGCTGAAAAATAATACATGATTTGTGCATCACTAAAGCCTCTCTTTTGCGAGAGGTTTTTTAAATCGTTATAATAGGAGTGTGTGGAAGAATGTCCTCTAGCGCGAAAGGAACTCAAAGTCTGGTATTTAATTGAAACATTGAATATAAATGATAATGAGTTATTCTAAGAGTAAACAAAGGAGAAATAGATATGGCAGATTATAAAAAAGCAGTATTTGCAGGCGGATGCTTTTGGTGCATGGTTCAACCTTTTGATTCCTTACCAGGTATTGAGGGTGTAGTTTCTGGATATACAGGTGGACATGTTAAGAATCCTTCTTATCGAGAAGTTGTTCGTGGAACAACTGGACATACAGAAGCGGTTGAAATCACTTATGATCCAGAAAAAATCTCTTACAAAGATTTAGTCGAAATCTATTGGCGTCAAACAGACCCAACAGATGCTAGTGGTCAATTTGCTGATCGTGGCGATAGTTACCGCCCAGTGATTTATTATAGTGATGAAGAAGAACGAAAAATCGCAGAAGAATCAAAACAAGACCTGGAAGAAAATGGACCATTCTCAGATCCTATTGTTGTCAGTATTGAACCGATTCAACCGTTTTACCCAGCGGAAGAAGAGCATCAAGACTTTTATAAAAAACAGCCTGAACATTATCAAAGATACAGTGTCGGCTCAGGAAGAGTGCCTTTTTTAGAAAAACACTGGAATTCTGAAAATAAATAAGGTATAATAGAAGTCCGGGAAAATTTAAGTTTTCTTGGAAAAACAAAAAATATAGATTTTTTAAAAGAATTTGAAAAAATGGTTGACATTCTTAAATAAAATATGTAATATATAGTAGTTGCTGTGATACGCAGCAGTTAAACAAGTGTGGTAGTGATAGCAAGAAGGATCCACCTGTTCCCATACCGAACACAGCCGTTAAGCTTCTTTGCGCCGAGGATAGTGAGGGGTTTCCCCTTGTGAAAGCCGGAAGTTGCCACTCTTGTTCATTGGAGAATTAGCTCAGTTGGGAGAGCACCTGCCTTACAAGCAGGGGGTCACTGGTTCGAGCCCAGTATTCTCCATTGTTTTTTGAGCCATTAGCTCAGTCGGCAGAGCATTTGACTTTTAATCAAAGGGTCGCAGGTTCGATTCCTGCATGGCTCATAAAGAAAATTAAGTAAAAACAAAAAAGACTTGCTTTTCTTTGTGGAATAACATATAATATATCTTGCGTCTAAAAACGCCGGCTTAGCTCAGTTGGTAGAGCATCTGATTTGTAATCAGAGGGTCGTGGGTTCAACTCCTACAGCCGGCATCTGGTTAAGTTAAACCATTGACTAGATGCGGAAGTAGTTCAGTGGTAGAACACCACCTTGCCAAGGTGGGGGTCGCGGGTTCGAACCCCGTCTTCCGCTTCTACATTTAAATATTTATTTTAAAATAGGTATTTTTTAAGCCGGGGTGGCGGAATAGGTAGACGCACAGGACTTAAAATCCTGCGGAGAGTTGTCTCCGTGCCGGTTCGATTCCGGCTCTCGGTATAGTGCATCACTAATTAATATATAATATGCACCCTTAGCTCAATTGGATAGAGTGTCTGACTACGAATCAGAAGGTTACAGGTTCAACTCCTGTAGGGTGCGTTTTTCTTTTGAAAATTTAATACATAATCATTATGTATGCGGGAAGTGGCTCAGTTTGGTAGAGCACCTGGTTTGGGACCAGGGGGTCGCAGGTTCAAGTCCTGTCTTCCCGATATATGGCGGCGTAGCTCAGCTGGCGAGAGCGTACGGTTCATACCCGTGAGGTCGTGGGTTCGATCCCCTCCGCCGCTATTAATAATAAACGTTTCGAATGTTAGCGGACCTTTAGCTCAGCTGGTTAGAGCAGACGGCTCATAACCGTCCGGTCGCTGGTTCGAATCCAGCAAGGTCCATCAGAGAACTAACCTTATTATTTTATATTGGTCCCGTAGTGTAGCGGTTACCACGCCTCCCTGTCACGGAGGAGATCGCCGGTT
>CAJUOQ010000016.1 GCA_910588235.1 uncultured Atopostipes sp.
TGAAATTCACTAAAACTAATTATAACAAGTGACTAACTTAAACTTGAAATTTAGGCAAATATTAATTTATAGAGATAAGATTAACTATTCAAAAAAACTTCATAAGTGTATGGTATAATGGGATTAGTAAAGGAACGAAATAGAAGGGTGGGGTGTAGATGTATAGCGTATCGGTTATTATGCCTGTTTATAATAACGAGAAAACATTAGAACGTGCAATTCAATCCATTTTAAAGCAAACAATTTTTGATTTAGAACTTATATTAGTTAATGATGGTTCAACGGATACATCTGCCCAAATTTGTGAAGAGTATGCGAAGAAAGAACCTTTGTTAGTTGAAGTGATTCATCAAAAACGTACAGGCTTAGGTATCGCGAGAAATAGAGGCTTATTTAAAGCTTCAGGAAGCTATGTGTATTTTGCAGATCCTAAAAATACTTTTGACGAGAGAATGTTTGAAGATAATATTCAGCTTGCTGAAGAAAAAAATGCAGAATTAGTCGTTTTTGGTTTTACAGAGAGAGATGTAAGAAGTTTGGAAGGAAAAAAACAACACTTGCCAAATCTTCCTCATTTATCGAGTCGAGAATCTTTTAGGGACCATTATCGTAATTTTCATCATTTTTTTCCTTATTTTTTATGTAATAAATTATATCGTCGAGATTATTTACAGAAACATCGGATGACTTTTCATAAAATACCATTAAAAGAAGTTGCATTTTTTAATTTGTCTGTCTATAAAGAACTTAGTCGAGTGGCCTTTAATCGGACTTCTTATTGTAATCGCTCCAATTTTGAGAAAAAAGAAAATCATCATTATCAAGAACATTTATATAAAGTAAATATTGAATTGGCTAAATATTTTGAAGCATTACTTCGGTATTGGAAATATGATGAGGTTTTTCGAGACTTAATTGTTCAGGAATATTACCATGCGGTTTACGTCGAATTGATAAGTCTTAGTACGCAAAAGACTGGTTTATCTCCTGAACAACAAGAAGCAAGAATGAATGAAATACTGGAAAATGAGAAGGTCCAATCTTATTTAAAAGAATTAAAAGTTTCCAATGAAAAAAATCCTTATATGAAAGCTCTTTTGGCGACTTTACAAAATGGGAATGGAAAAAATGCGATTCAACTGGTTACGCACAAAACAAGTGCACAAAAAACAACGTCAAAAATAAGAAATATTATCCGAACACTTTTCCGTTTATAAGTCGTTAAAGCGAGGGAAACATCAGCTCATTTCTTTTTAATCATGAGGTGGTGTTTTCTATTTAAGTTTGTTACAATTTTATATAGAATATTTTAATAAGTTATTGTATAGTAAGTCTAGTTAAAAATATCACAAATAAAAGTTGGTAGAAAATATGGAAAATAATACAAATGAAATGACAAGAAGAAGTCAAAAACACAATAAAAAAAGAAAAAAACGAGGACGAGGTTGTTTATGGTTTTTCCTCATTTTATTATTAGCGATCGTCGGTATTGTTGCGTATGGTTATTTTGAATTAAGAGAAACAACAAGTACTATTCACTCAGATCCCGGAGAAGAAACAATGAGGCACGCGAGTCGCGAAAACCAGGACCTTGATTTAAGTGGAGAGGAGCCTTTCTCTGTTTTATTAATGGGTATTGATACGGGCGACATGGGACGCGTGGATAGAGGACGCTCAGATACGATGATGGTAATGACTGTTAATCCGAATACAGACCAAACAACATTAGTTAGTATTCCGAGAGATACTTATGCAGAAATTGTTGGTCGGGGTACACAGGATAAAATGAACCATGCTTATGCTTTTGGTGGTCCTTCCATGGCCATTAATACAGTCCAAAACTTTTTAGATATACCGATTGATTATTATGTTTCTGTAAATATGCAAGGTATCCAACAAATTGTAGATGCTGTAGGTGGCATTACGTTGACCGCTTCTAGTAGTTTTTCACAAAGTGGTTATTCTTTTGTAGAAGGAGAACGTACGCAAATGGATGGGGCGATGGCGCTTGCTTATTCGCGAATGCGTAAAGATGATGGCGACTATGCCAGACAAGGGCGACAGCGTGAAGTCGTTTTAGCGACTGTGAATAAAATTGCCTCTTTCAATACGATTTTAAATTATCAATCTGTTCTACAGACAATGGAAGATAATGTCATGACCAATATAGTTTTCGATGAAATGGTCAATATTTTCATGAATTATCAAGATGCGATCAATAATATTGAAGAAGTTCAAATCAATGGCTCTGGTACGATGATGAGTGGTGTCTATTACGAAATTATCCCAGATGAAGAAATCAACAGTATTAGTCAGCAATTACGAAGTGAACTTGAAATTAACGAGTAAATCATTAAAATAGAACCGATAAAGGATAAAAAAGGGGAAGAAGATAATGGAGAATATTACGGTGGTCGGCATGGGTTATGTAGGTCTAGCAAATGCTGTTTTGCTTGCACAAAATAATGATGTACGTGCTTTAGAAATTATTCAAGAAAAAGTAGACTTAATCAATGAGCGCATTTCACCGATTCAAGATTATGAAGTGGAAGAATATTTCGAAACCGAAGACTTAAGTCTACAAGCAACATCCGATAAACAAGAAGCTTATGGTCATGAGCCAGAATATATTGTCATCGCTGCTCCAACAAATTATAATGAAGAAACGAACTACTTTGATACAAATGCTTTAGAGAGTGTCATCGAAGATGTGATCGAATATGCGCCAGAAGCAACGATGATTATAAAATCTACCGTGCCAGTCGGGTATACTAAAGCTATTCGTGAAAAATACAACACACAAAATATTATCTTCTCTCCTGAATTCCTAAGAGAAGGTAATGCATTGTATGATAACTTATATCCTAGTCGTATTATCTTAGGCGAAGATTCTGAACGTGCGCGCAAATTTGCCGATTTATTGGTAGAAGGTGCTGAAGCAGAGGAAGTTGATGTCTTATTTATGGAATCAACGGAAGCAGAAGCCGTTAAATTATTTGCGAATACTTATTTAGCGATGCGTGTTTCTTTTTTCAATGAATTAGATACTTATGCAGAAGTTAGAGGTTTAGATACTAAATCAATTGTTGAAGGCGTCGGACTAGATCCTCGCATTGGCGATCATTACAATAACCCTTCATTTGGATATGGGGGTTACTGTCTACCGAAAGATACAAAACAATTACTCGCCAATTATGAAGATGTTCCCAATAATTTAATTCGAGCCATTGTTGACTCCAATAGTACTCGTAAAGACTTTATTGCCGATCAAGTGATCGCAAAAGATCCTAAAGTCGTAGGTATTTACCGTTTAGTGATGAAAGAAGGATCTGATAATTTCCGTCAATCTTCTATTCAAGGCATTATGAAACGAATTAAAGCAAAAGGGATCGAAGTGGTTGTTTTTGAACCGGTTCTTGATGAAGAGGAGTTCTATCACTCACGTGTGATTAATGACTTAGAAGAATTTAAAGCGATTAGTGATGTAATTGTCGCTAACCGCCGCAATGATGATCTAGAAGATGTTTATGATAAAGTCTATACAAGAGATTTATATCAGGAAAATTAAATCATTTTAAAATGAAAACCAATCTCTAAAATAAGAGGTTGGTTTTTTAAATAAAAAGAAAGAACGAGGGATGTCCATGCAATTACAAAAAGAAAAATTCGGAGTTTATAATCACAAAGAGATTTTTGAATACACGATTACAAATTCAGCTGGAATGTCTTTATCAGTGATTTCATATGGGGCAATTATTACGAAAATAATGGTACCCGATAAAGAAGGCACCTTAGAGGATGTTACGATGAATGTCTCTTCTTTAGAGGAAATAGTAGCTGAAAGACCTTTCCATGGGGCTGTCATTGGGCGTGTTTCAGGACGAATTGCAGATGCACGGTATTTAGATCAGGGCACTGAAATTGTTTTAGATCAAAACGAAAACACGAATATATTACATGGTGGCTATACTGGAATTGACCAACATGTTTGGAAAGTGACCACGTCAGAAAGCAAAGAGCAGGCTTCTCTTCTACTAAAAACAATCAGTCCGGATGGAGAAGGAGGCTTCCCAGGAGATTTAGCGATTACTGTGACATATACTTTGACGGAAAAAGGTGAAGTAAAAATTCGTTACGAAGCAACGACAAACAAACGAACCTTATTTAATCCGACGAACCATGTTTATTTTAATTTAAATGGTAATGTCAAAAAGCCGATTTATAACCACGAAATTCAAGTCAATAGCGCTCATTTTGCAGTACTTGATGAGGAGAATATACCGACTGGTGAATTGAGATCGGTAGAAAATACCGCCTTTGATTTACGCACTTTAACGAATGTAGAAGAGGTCTTAAAAAGCGATGAAAAACAAATCGTCGAGCGCAAGGGCCTTGATCATCCTTTTGTATTAAGAAAGACAAAAGATATTCCTGATGCGGTGCTAAAGGAAAAGAATTCAGGGCGTGTCCTTAAAATGCACACAGATGCGGATGCCCTCGTTGTTTATACTCACAATAAAGAACAAATGCTGACCACGACAAACGAAGAGACTTTGCCTATCCATGGCGGGCTTACTTTAGAAACTTGTCGTCTGCCGGATGCCGTGAACCAAGAAAATTTTGGCTCTATTTGGCTAGAACCAGGCGAAGAATTTTCTTCAGAAACAGTCTTTACATTTACTGTAGAATAAAAAAGTTTATTGAAATAATTAAAAATAAAAAAAGGAAGCAACTCCTAGGTATGAAAGGAGTTGCTTCCTTTAATCGTTGTCTCTTATAATAAGTTTTGAATATCTTCTTCAATCTCTTTAGGATTAACCGTTGGGGCATAGCGTTCAACTACTTTTCCTTCACGGTCAACTAAAAATTTAGTGAAATTCCATTTGATGGCTTTTCCAAAAAGGCCTCTTTGTTGTTCCTTTAAATGTTTATAAAGAGGTGAAGCTTCTTGGCCGTTTACATTCACTTTATCAAAACGAGGGAAAGTTGTTCCATAATTTTGGGTACAATGTTCAGTGGTTTCTTCATTACTTTCCGGAGATTGTAAAAATTGATTACTTGGAAAATCGAGCACCACAAAACCTTCCTCTTGATATTGGTTATATAAATCTTGAAGATCTTCATACTGAGGAGCTAGGCCGCATTTTATCGCTGTGTTTACAATCAACAAAACATCTCCTTGGTATTCTGCAAGAGAAGTTGTCTTTCCTTGATTATCCTTTACAGTAATATCATAAATTGTTTCCATTATTCTCATCCGTTCTGTAAATGAATATTTACTATCGCTTTGAAATCATTATATCATCAACATCTTTAAAAAATCACTTATTGCAATTATCATTTGAATAAAGAAAAACTGCGGTTTGTATCCACAGTTTTTCTTTACTCTTATTTATATTTTTCTTCTAAACGTCCCATCCAAAGCCCTAAAGCAAGTCCTACAATAAATATAATAATGACTGAAAGGTAATCAAATGGCGTGAACCCAGCATATAGAGAAGTGTCGGGTGCAATAATAGCTGTAGAAGCAATGACAACTCCTAAAATAAAGTGGAAGACGGCGGCATAAGCTCGATCCATTATCATCCGCATTAATTTTGAAAAGAGTAAAACAACTACAACGGCTCCAATCCCTACTGGAATAATAATTGAAAAGTCCAACGTACGAATACCTTCCGTCAAAGGCTGGTACAAATTAAAATAAATTAAAAAGTTTGAAGGACTTAACCCAGGAACAATTAAACCACTAGCAAAAATAGCTCCTGAAAATAACCAAGCCAAAGTGTTTTGAGGGATATGGACATTTAAATGATTATTGGCATAAACTAAAGCAGCAAAAGTAATAATCGCTGTTACAATGGTAATGATATAATGCCTTGTTTCACGGCCTTCTTTTCCCGCTTCACGATAAAGGGAGGGAAAAGTACCTACAATAGCACCAATAAATCCCCATAAGACATGTACAGGAAAATATTGTAGACCATAATCAATCGGGGTCGCTAATACAAAAACACCAAAGATCCCCCCAAGACCCACAGGGATAAAATATTTAACATTCTCCCAAAAGTTTTTACGAATATTCGCTAGAAAAGATATGATCGGTTCATATAGACCGAAGATAGCGGCTAAAGCTCCACCACTAACGCCGGGAAGAATAGCCCCTGATCCAATAAGCATTCCTTTAAAAAAATTAAGGATTCCACTTAAAAGGTTATTATTTTTTTCTTGTTTCAAGCTCGTCACTCCTTTATAAAATACAATTTCTATTGTACCCAACATGAAAACATTAAGGAAGAAAAATTTACAATTTTCAAAAATAGTTCAAAGATTCAAGAGATAGGATTAAAGTGTGGTATTATATAGAAAATAGGCGAGGAGTATGAAGATGAAAAGAGCTTTGTTAAATGTTGATTATACGAATGACTTTGTCGCAGAAGATGGAGCATTGACTTGCGGAACGCCCGGGCAAAAATTGCATGATTACATTGTTGAATTGACGAAAGAATTTTATGCCAATGGAGACTACGTTGCTTTTCTAATTGATATACATTATGAAAATGATGTATTGCATCCGGAGAGTGAGTTATTCCCACCTCATAATATTGCGGGAACTGCAGGACGTAAATTATATGGTGAATTAGAAGATTTATATCAAGAAATTAAAGACAGTCAAAATGTAGAATATTTTGACAAAACGCGTTATTCTGCTTTTACAGGGACGAACTTGGAATTGCAATTAAGAGCGCGTGAGATTGAAGAATTGCACATTGTCGGTGTTTGTACAGACATTTGTGTTCTTCATACAGCAGTCGATGCCTATAATAAAGGCTTTAAGATTGTGGTACATGAAAAAGGGGTCGCGAGCTTTAACCAGCAAGGACACGACTGGGCCTTAGAACATTTTGAATACACGTTAGGTGGCAAGGTCATCTAACCGAAAGCGACCTATTGTTAAAAAACGGCTAAAAAATAAAAAGAACAGGACGTTTTTTTGTCCTGTTCTTTTATTAAAAATTGAATAGTGACCATGGGTATTCATGCGGTGGATTACAAGAAACGGTGACAACCTCATCTTTTGTTGGGTGTTTAACCGCTAATTCATACGCCCATAAAGCAATTTGTTCACCGGGTTTATTGACATTTTGTCCGTATTTTTGATCTCCAAAAATAGGATAGCCTCGATGCGATAATTGTACCCGGATTTGATGACTACGGCCAGTGTGTAACTTGATAGCGAGTAAACTTAAGTTTTCTTTTTCATTTGTTTGTAGGACTTCGTATTCAAGTGTGGATTTTTTAGCCTTCTTAGTCCCCGAATGAACCACAGAGGAAATATTTGTCTTTTTGTTTTTTAACAAGTAGTCCGTTAAAGTTTCTTTTTTCTGCTTCGGAATACCACGAACGACCGCATAATATTTTCGGTCTAAGCGGTTCAAGCGAATTTCATTGGAAATCCGCGAAGCGGCTTTAGAAGTTTTAGCAAATAAAATAACACCACCCACGGGACGGTCAATACGATGAACCAATCCTAGAAATGCATCTCCTGGTTTATTGTATTTTTCAACCAAAAATGCTTTCGCAGCATTTAATAAATCAAGATCTTTGGAAGCATCTTCTTGAATCGGCATATTTCTTGGCTTTTCGACCACCAATAAATGATTGTCTTCAAATAATACATTTAAATCCATGTTTAAATTCCCTTTCGTCTAAATTATTTAAAATAAATCCAGTTGCTGAGGATTTAATCCGTTAAAATCAATGCCTAGTAAATCTTGCAGCTCTTTAGCGTTTTTAGCCGCGTGACCGCCAGAGTTGTTATTAAAAATAACGGCGACTTCTTCAGAATGTTTTTCTAAATCTAAGATGTGTTGCTTAATCTCAGTAAGTTCTTCTAGACTATAATCGTATAAGGTACGATTTGCGCGCCATGCAGGGTCATCACTGGCATTTAGCCAACCCGAGTAATTTCTACCATGTAGGCGATATAAAGTTAATTTTTGATTGGTCGCTTCAAAAACACTAGGCACACTATTGGCTGGTGTTTGTGGTTGGTCCACAATCGTATGGATGAAAAAATTCTTTTTGAGCAGCGCTAATGTGTTGGCACGGTTTTCCTCACTGTACCAACTTGGATGACGGAATTCAACAGCGACAGGCAAAGTCCCCATCAATTCACTGACTGTTTCTAAATATTGCACGTTCTTTTCTGAACAATGAAAGAAGGGCGGAAATTGAAATAAAAAAGCTTTAATACGCTTTTGGCTAACCATCGGGTAAAAACGTGTTTTATACGTATCGAACAACTCTTCTATGCTATTATAATAATCTTCCCACGGTCGATGGAGTGTCATGGCTCCAAATGCTTTTGGAATAAACTGAAAAGCATCGGGTGTTTTATCCATCCAAGATTGAATACTCTTTCCCGAGGGGATGCCGTAAAAACTGGTATCGATCTCAACAAAAGGAAAATGGCTTGCGTAATCTTCTAATTTTTTCTTTTTATCCGTAGCAATCAAATCATGATCGCTCCAACCGGTCAATCCAATTGTTATCATTTTATTCACCTACTTAAATTTATAGTTTGATCCCTACTTTATCACAAATAGGGTTAAGTAGGAATCAGGAAACCTATTGAAAAATCTTAAGTATCAAAAAAAGAGCAAAAGAAGTAGGGCTTAAGAAGGATTTGTATTTAAGCTTGATTTGTTTGTTTTCTTGAAGGGCGAAATGTGTTAAAATAGAGTAAGTGACTAGAGAACAATAAAGGAAGTGAAGAGATGAATTACAATAACCGAGGAAACCAACAAATTTATGGTACCGGCTGCTCATTAGTGGGCTGTATTGTCGGTTTGTTGATTTTAGGTTTCATTATTCGTGGAAGTATCTTCTTCTTCTTTCGATACTTTTGGTTAATTTTAATTTTAGGTATTGTTGTTTGGGTCTTTCGTAAATTTGTACACACAGGCAATGGTTCAAATACTTCACGTGATCAAAGAGAAAGACGTGGACAAGATTGGCATCGAGATTTTGAGAATCGTCAAAACACCGCTTATCATAATATCGATCGAGACTTTGAGGAAGTGGATGAAGAGGACGAAGAAAATGAAGATGAATTTAAAGATTTTTAATGTGTTATTAGGTTAAAAAAGAGATCGTCAATGAAAGAATCTACTTTTCAGTAAAAGTTGATTCTTTTTCTTTTTCTTAGACAAAAGAGTTGAAAGCTTTATAAATAAGGATTTTTATTTCATTTTAACGACTCATACAGTATAATAATAAAAGCTTAAATTCGAAAGAAGGTGAAAAAATGATTAAAGGATTAGTTGAACATGTAGCTGATACGTTTGGTATCACATTTAAAGATACTGATTTATTAGAAACAGCATTTACACATTCATCCTATGCGAATGATCATCGCGAAGAAAATTTAGAGCACTTAGAACGATTAGAGTTTTTAGGAGATGCCGTGATTGAGTTAATTGTTTCAGATTATTTATACAAAGAGTATAACGATTTACCTGAAGGCCAATTAACAAAAATGAGAGCGGCGGCTGTTCGTGCCGAAACTTTAGCACAATTGGCCATCGAAAGTGAGCTCCCTCAGTTTATTTTATTAGGACGAGGGGAAGAGCAAGCAAATGGTCGTGAACGAAACTCTCTTCTCTGTGATGTTTTTGAAGCATTTGTCGGAGCGATTTATTTAGACCAAGGAACCAAAACCGCCCGCAGTGTTCTCGCACAATTATTATTTCCTAAGATTACAGCTGGTGATTTCTCTCATGGGATGGATTATAAAACGGCGTTACAAGAATGGATGCAAAAAGATGGCATTGTCCAAATTGCGTATGAAGTTATTGATACTTTTGGACCCGATCATGCTCGTGAATTTAAAGTAGAAGTACGGATTGAAGGCGATCCAATGGGAACAGGTGTCGGAAGTTCTAAAAAGCGTGCGGAACAAAATGCGGCTAAAGTCGCGTATAAAAATTTAAGTGAGATGGATTAAAGTTAAACGATTGTTTTAAATAATTGTTTAATAAAGGAGAAGTTTTTGGTGCAGTTAAAGAAGATTATCTTAAAAGGTTTTAAGTCTTTTCCAGAAAAGACTGTTTTAGAATTTAACGAAGGCGTAACGGCTATTGTTGGCCCGAACGGAAGTGGAAAATCAAATATTATTGAAGCTATCCGGTGGGTAATGGGGGAACAATCCGCTAAAACTTTACGCGGCGATCGTATGAACGACGTGATCTTTTCTGGTACGCACGAACGCAAACCTTTAAATATTGCCGAAGTCGAATTAATTTTAGACAATTCAGATAAATACTTAAATATCGAATTTGAAGAAGTAAGTGTTTTACGTCGTATTTCCCGAAATGGTGACTCGACTTATATGATCAATAAACAAGAGTGCCGCCTGCGAGATATTTTAGATTTATTTATGGATTCTGGTTTAGGTCGCGAATCTTTTTCGATTATCTCGCAAGGACAAGTTGAGGCAGTATTTAATTCAAAACCAGAAGATCGACGAGGAATTTTTGAAGAAGCTGCAGGGGTTTATAAGTATAAAGTACGTAAACAGGATGCCGAAAAGAAATTGGAACAGACTCAAGATAATTTAGACCGTGTCCAAGATATTTTATACGAATTAGAAGCTCAACGTGAGCCTTTAAGGGCCCAAGCAGATATTGCGCAATCTTATTTGGATCAAAAAGAAAAATTAACAGATTTAGACATTGGGGTAACCGTCTGGCAAATTAAAGCCTTAACTGAAAAAATCAATAAAGATAAAGAACAAAAGCAAGAAGTCTCAACGGCCCTTGAAAAGGTCAATCAAGAGATTGAAGAATATGAAGAAAAACAAGCCAAACAACAAGAACTACTCGCGAAACTTGAAGAGTTACGTGATACATTAAGTCAAAAAATGGTGGAAGTCGTGCGTGAAAAAGAACGAACCGAAGCCTCTTTAAATTTATTCGATGAAAAAGCTCGTCACCGAGAAGTGTTTATTGGTGAGAAAGAGACTTCGATCGAACAAATTAATACGCGCAATGAAAAGTTAAAAGAAGAACTGGAACAAGTGGTTGCCGTCTATAAAGAAAAAGATGCTGAGTTTAAAGCAATTTCTAAGACTATCAAGCAATTAGAAGAAAAACGTAAGTATCTTGAAGGTGATAAAGAGACGCAAATGGAAGAATTGCGTAGCCATTATATTGAATTATTGCAACGACAAACATCTTTAAAGAACGAGAATAATTATTTAGAACAAGAACTTTCAAGAAATAAAAAAGATGAAGAAAAAACGCAGAAATATGTGGCTGAACTTGAAGAGAATGTGGCTGACCAAAAAGAAAAACTAACCTATAAAACAGAAAAACATGACAAAGTCAGTGAAGAACTTCGGAATCAATTAAATGAATTTAAAGAAGTGGAAAAATCACTGAGCGAGAAAAAAGAACATTTACAATTAAAAATTGACCGGGTAAGAAAAACGAATCATGAATTAGAACGAGCCAAAGCTAAACAAGCTAGTTTAGAAGAAATGCAAGAAAATTATGCTGGTTACTATGCCGGTGTACGAGCGGTCATGCAGCAAAAGGAAGCGTTGGCTGGTATTGTAGGAACTGTAGCGGAATTGATCCGAATTCCTAAAAATTACGTACAGGCGATTGATACGGTCCTTGGAAGTAGTGGACAATTCGTTGTAGTTGAGGATGAAAAAGCGGGACGAAAAGCGATTAATTACTTAAAAAATAGTAAAAAAGGACGCGCAACTTTTTTACCTTTAACAACGATCAAATCTCGCTATATTCCTACGCATGTCCAACACCAAATTTCAAATATTGAAGGATTTGTCGGTGTTGCAAGCGAACTGGTTAGAAATGATGAATCTGTTCAAAATATTATTGAAAATTTACTCGGACATACCATCGTTGCGGAGTCTTTAGAAGCGGCGAACAAAATTGCCCGAGCCATTAAATTTAGAAATCGGGTGGTGTCATTAGATGGAGATGTCATCAATGCCGGTGGTTCAATGACTGGTGGAGGCGGCCGTCAAAATAATACAAGCCCCATCTTTAGTCAAAAAGCCGAGTTAGACGTTTTGACAAAATTCATTGATGAAAATGAAAAAGTGATGAAACAACTTCAAATCAACCAACAAGAAGACGAAGAAGCGCTCGCAAAGTTAGAGCAGAAAGCGCAAGATATTCGTAAAGATGGAGAAGACAAGCGCTTAGAAGAACAAAGACTAAAAAGCGAAGTAGATAATTTAGCGGAGCATGTTGACCGGATCGAACGAGAATTAAAAGCTTCTTCTTTTGAAGTATCCGAAAACAAGCAAGCGTTGGCCTCTCATACTGAACGCTTAGAAGAGGTTAAGACCACACTCACTTCTATTAACGAAGAAGTGAAGGATTGTAATGAACGGATGGAGCTGCTGACGAGTGAGCAAGAAAATATCGATGCTGAAAAAGAAAAGATCACCCAAGAAATAGCAGCAGCCAATGAAGAACGCAGCGAATTGCGAGAAGAATTAGCTTCAGCGCGTACCAATCGCCAAAGTCTTGAAAATCAAGTGAAACAAAACAGTGACCAAATGAAAGAGCTAAAAGAAGATATTGCTTCCTTTGACGAAGAGATCGAAGTGGGTTCTAAAGAGGAATTACAAGAATTACTCGCTCAGTATACGGACCAACAAAAACAAATTGAACAAGAACAAGAAGAAGTGAAAACAAAACTTCGAGCTGAAAATCAAGTCGTCAAAGAAATGAGCGAACAACTCAATAAATTGACCGGTAGAAATAAATATTTATCGGAAGAAAAATCTGAAATAGATGTGCGCATTTCGAAAAATGATGTGCGGATGGATCATAATTTAGATTACTTAGTTGAAGAATATAAAATTGGCTTTGAAGAAGCGAAATTATTAGATGAACCAGAAATGGAACTGGAAGAAGCTCAAAAACAAGTGAAATTGTTAAAAAAAGGAATCGAAGAATTAGGTCCTGTCAACTTGAACTCCATTGAAGAATTTAAAAACGTCGATGAGCGTTATCGTTTTTTAACCAAACAACAAGATGATTTAATTGAAGCGAAAACGAAATTATATAACACCATGGACGAAATGGATGCGATTGTTGAAAAACAATTTAAAGAGACCTTTGATCGAATCCAAGAACAGTTTGCGATTGTTTTCCCTAAAATGTTTGGAGGCGGCTATGCGGAACTCGTCTTAAATGAACCAGACAATTTACTAGAAACAGGGATTGAAATTATCGCGCAACCACCGGGCAAACGCTTGACTCGTTTGAGTTTACTATCGGGAGGAGAGCGCGCATTAACAGCTATTTCGTTATTATTTGCGATTATTCAAGTAAATCCTATTCCGTTTTGTATCTTGGACGAAGCTGAGGCTGCTTTGGATGATGCCAACGTCGTTCGTTTTGGACAGTATTTAGAAGAATTTGAAGATGACACGCAATTTATTGTGATTACTCACCGTAAAGGAACGATGGAGCACTCCGATCAACTTTATGGCGTGACGATGCAAGAAAAAGGGATTTCTAAGATTGTTTCTGTTAGCTTAAATGAGGCCCAACAAATGGAAGGGGTCACTTAATGGATAATAAAAAGTTAGGTAAAGGAGTTCAATTGAATGGATATCAAGTTAATCGCCATTGATTTAGATGGAACGTTATTGCGTTCTGATCGAACATTGTCAGATGAAAATCGCCAAGCAATTCAAGAAGCTAAAGCGGCCGGTGTGCAGGTTGTGCTCTGTACCGGACGCCCCTTGCGTTCTATGCATTACTTACTAGAGGAAATTGGATTAAAAGAGGAAGAAGACCTGGCGATTACTTATAATGGTGGGCTTATTCAAAAAACAAAAAATGGTGAAATCGTGCACCAAATAACTTTTGATCGCGCCCAATGTTTAGATATTTATGAATTAGGCCGTTCTTTAGAGCTGCCAGTTAACTTTATTGATTTAGATTATGTGTATGAACCTCCTTATCCAGTAGGGGCGGAGTCTGTTTATATGGCAGCGAGTAAAAATGTTCCTAAAGACCAAGCATTAAAGTTTGTGGATGTCGTTATTGATGAGTTACCAGATCCCTTTACTATTAACAAAATTGTGATGAGTCGACCAGCGGAAGAACTGGATGCAATGATTCCTAAAATACCTGCTTCTTATCACGAGAAATATAATATTTATAAGTCGCAGCCCTTTATTTTAGAGGTCCTTCCCCAAAATGTCGACAAGGGCTACTCAATGCGTCTTTTAGGTGAAAAATTAGGTCTGGAAAAAGCACAAATTATGGGAATCGGCGATCAAGAGAATGATTTATCGCTCGTTCAAAATTCCGGACTCGGGGTCGCGATGGCTAATGCGATCGATAAAGTAAAAGATGCAGCAGATTATGTGACAAAAACAAATGATGCGAACGGCGTGGCGCACGTAATTCAAAAATTTGTGTTAGACAAACAAAATCTACCATACGACTCCTGAGTAAATGAAAAGTTTTCTTATAAATTTAAGAAACATTAAAAACTATGGTAAAATAATAGTTGAACAGGTATTGAACGAAAAATATTTAAAATAATAAAATAGAAACGAGGCTGACTGAATTGAGTTTATTTGATCGTATAAAATCAGTCTTTACTGGTGATGAAGAAAAGCCAAAACAAGAGGAGCAACAAACGGAACAAGCAGAACAAATAGAATCCATCGAACAGACGGAAGAACTTTCTACTTATGAAGAAGGTTTAGAAAAACCACGGAAATCTTTTACTCGTCGCTTTAAAGAAATGATGGCTAATTTTCGTTATGAAGATGAGGAGTTCTTTGAAGAGTTAGAAGATTTATTAATCGAATCAGACGTTGGTTTTGAAGCAACGATGGAAATTTCAGATGTCATGCGTTATGAGTCGAGAGTGGAAAATATTCGTTCAGTAGAAGATGCTGAACGCGTCCTTGTACGCACAATGATCGATATGTATGAAAAAACAAATCCAGATCATGTTGAATTTAACACCAATGAAGATGGCCTATCTGTGCTGTTATTTATAGGTGTAAATGGTGTAGGGAAAACAACAACAATCGCCAAGCTCGCACATCAATTAATTCAAGATGGAAAAACCGTGATGTTAGCAGCGGGAGATACTTTCCGTGCAGGTGCGATTGAACAATTAGAAGTTTGGGGAGAACGAGTAGGAGCCGAAGTTGTTTCTTCACAACAAGGCGGCGACCCATCTGCAGTTGTTTTTGACGCGCTAAAACAAGCCCAAGAAAAAGAGATTGATTATCTCTTAGTCGATACAGCAGGACGTTTACAAAACAAGAAAAACTTAATGGACGAACTAGCAAAAATGAATCGAGTGATTGAACGCGAAGTACCCGGTGCTCCGCATGAGACATTGCTTGTATTAGATGCGACTACTGGACAAAATGCTTTAAACCAAGCCAAACAGTTCCAAGAGGTCACAAATATCACAGGAATAGCGCTCACAAAAATGGATGGGACAGCAAAAGGTGGTATTGTGTTGGCTATTGGAAAAGAATTAAATATGCCTGTAAAATTTGTAGGGCTAGGTGAGTCGATGGAAGACTTGCATGAATTTGATTCTGAGAAATTTGCTTACGGTCTGTTTAAAGATTTAGTCAGTTAATGATATAAAATAGAGAATAGGGATAAAATGGAATTAGAAAAAACAGTCAAAATGAATATGCTGTTTTCATTTTATGGTGCTTTATTGACACCTAAGCAAGCGCAATATATGGCGGATTATTATGAAGAGGATTACACCTTAGCTGAGATAGCTGCGAATTATGAGGTGAGTCGTCAAGCGGTTTATGATAGTATAAAACGAGTGGAAGAAATACTCATAAATTATGAAGGGAAACTTCAATTAGTCGCAGAATTCGAGGAAAGAAAAGAAACCTTAAAAAAGATTCGACAATATATTGAAGATTCCTATGGCAATGACGAAACACTGAATAAATTAATCAATGATATTATACAAGATTCAACAAGAGAGGGGAACTAGCTCAAATGGCCTTTGAAGGTTTAACTGGGCGTTTGCAAGATGCTTTTTCTTCCTTACGTAAAAAAGGAAAAGTTACAGAGCAAGATGTACAAGATGCAATGCGTCAAGTTCGTTTAGCTCTATTAGAAGCAGACGTTAACTATAAAGTAGTAAGAGAATTTGTAAATAATGTTCGAGAAAAAGCGCTAGGAGAAGAGGTCCTAGAGAGTTTAGATGGTGGACAACAAGTTGTAAAAGTTGTTTACGATGAGTTAACTGAATTAATGGGTGGAGAACAAGAAGAAGTACGAGTAGCAGATATTCCACCAACCGTCTTTATGATGACAGGTTTACAAGGGGCAGGGAAAACGACCACTGCTGGTAAACTTGCCAATTATTTAAGAAAAAATAAAAATGTCAAACCAATGCTAGTCGCTGCGGATATTTATCGTCCAGCAGCGATCGATCAGCTACAAACGATTGGGAAAGAACTAGACATCCCAGTCTTTAGCATGGGAGACCAAGTAAGCCCCGTAGAAATTGCTCAACGTGGTTTGGAAGAAGCAAAAGCTCAAAACCGTGATTTAGTCATTATTGATACGGCGGGACGTTTACACGTGGATGAAGTATTGATGAATGAGTTGCGCGATATTAAAGCAACGGTTAAGCCAGAAGAAATATTCCTCGTCGTCGATGCCATGACGGGTCAAGACGCGGTTAACGTTGCTGATTCGTTTAACGAGCAATTAGATATTTCGAGTGTTATTTTAACGAAATTAGATGGTGACACCCGCGGAGGGGCGGCATTATCTATTCGAGAAGTGACGGGTAAACCGATTAAATTTACAGGTACGGGTGAAAAATTAGATGCCATTGAACCATTCTATCCGGACCGAATGGCGAATCGAATTCTAGGCATGGGAGATTTACTCACATTAATCGAACGTGCTCAAGATGAAGTCGATGAAAAGAGAGCAGAAGAACTTGCTCAAAAAATGGCTGAGAACCGTTATGATTTCAATGACTTTATTGAACAGATGGACCAAATGCGGAATATGGGTCCCCTTGATCAATTATTAAAAATGATTCCAGGTGTAGGAAATATTCCGGGTATGGACGATTTTGAAATGGACGAAAAAGAACTCGATTACATGAAAGCTATTGTTATGTCGATGACCAAAGAAGAACGTGAAGATCCAGATATGTTGAACCAAAGTCGTCGTCGAAGAGTCGCTGCAGGTTCTGCTCGTTCGTTGACTGAAGTGAATCAATTGATCAAGCAGTTCAAACAAACGCGAGAGATTATGGCTGGTGTATCCGGTGGTAAAATGCCAAAAGGATTAAATAAAATGCTTGGTAAAATGGGCGATATGGGTGGCTTAGGCGATCAAATGGGGAACAATTCCTTGCCAAATACCAACAAACCAAGAAAACGTAAAAAGAAAAAGAAAATTAGACGCCGTCGATAAATGACGAGAGCAGTTAAGATATAGAACTTCCATATCTTGACTGCTTTTCTGTATTTTTTAAGGGGACTAAAATACTTGTTGAATGACATCCTCATCAGGAAATCTTTTCAACAAAGGGGCGAAATCCTTTTTACAAGGAATAGAAAAAATTCTCTTTAAAAAGAAGATTGTAAAGAAAAATCTCTTTACAAGTTTAAAAGAACATGTTATGATATTCAACGTGAGTAAAATGATGTCAAGTGATTCTACTTAACATGAAAACTCAAATGAAAAGATTAAAGAAATCAACTATTGATTTGTAAATTACAAGGAGGAAATATGAAATGGCAGTAAAAATTCGTTTAAAAAGAATGGGATCTAAAAAACGTCCTTTCTACCGTGTCGTAGTTGCTGATTCACGTAAACCAGTTTCTGGAGGAATCATTGATTCTATTGGTATTTATAACCCAATTTCAGAACCAAAAGAAGTTAAAATTGATGACGAACTTGCATTAAACTGGATGCGTGAAGGTGCTAAACCATCAGATTCAGTGCGTAAACTATTTTCAGAACGTGGATTAATGGAACAATTACACAATGAAAAAGTTGAAAACCGTAAAAACAACTAACATTTCTAAGATTTAGAAATATATAAGGATGAGAATATGACTGATAAAGAAATGAGAAATTTAATTACGACGATTGTATCTGCACTTCTTAGCCATCCTGAAGAATTAAATCTGGAGCTTCAAGAAACAGATGATTTCCATGAATATCTATTATCTGTTCACCCAGATGATGTCGGACGTGTGATCGGTAAACGTGGACGTATTGCAAAAGCGATTCGTTCCATTGTTTACAGTGTGAAATATGATGGACCAAAACGTGTTCGATTAACAATTGTCGACTAAAACTCGTCCGTAGTAGAGTCTCTCAAAATATCTGTAAAAGTTGCAGGTGTTTTGAGAGGCTTTTTGTTTTGAATCTTTTTAATGAAAAACAGCTAAAATAAAATCTACTGATTTTCAATAAACTTTAAGATATAACTTGGCATAAACGCATTTAGCTGAATTAAAAGGAACTGCATTTAATGTATAATAATGATAAAACAATAAAGATAATAGGAGATAACGATGCCAAATTATTTAGATGTCGGAAAAATAGTCAATACGCATGGAATCAAAGGAGAAGTCCGAGTACAATCTTTGACCGATCATCCGGAAGAGCGTTATGCAGAAGGTTCAGAATTGGTCATTGAATTAGATAGTGGAAACTATCAACCGGTGACTGTCAAATCTCACCGCGTTCATAAATCTTTTGATCTATTAACATTTGAGGAATTTACATCGATCAATGAGGTCGAAAAGTTTAAAGATAAAATGCTACAAGTAGATGAAGCGTTATTACCTGAGTTAGATGAAGGGGAATATTATATCAGCCAACTTATAGGTGCGGATGTTTATAATGAATCCGAGCAATTTATTGGGACTTTGAAAGAAATTATGTTGCTGCCTGCGAATGATGTTTGGGCCGTTAAACGAGCCAATAAAGAGGATTTACTATTGCCTCATATTGATTCTGTGATTTTGGATGTGGATATTGACAAACAAAAGATTACTGTACATGTTTTAGAAGGGTTAGATGAGGATGCAGATTGATATTTTATCACTTTTTCCAGAAATGTTTGAAAGTCCTTTTAGTCATTCCATTGTAAAACGGGCGATTAGTGGGGGCCATGTGCATATTAATCCCATTAATTTTAGAAAATATGGGATAGGCAAGCATCAAATTGTTGACGATACCCCTTATGGTGGGGGCGCAGGGATGTTACTGAAGCCTGAACCTATTTTTGAAGCGCTGGATGCGATCAAAGAAGAACGGCCAGAAACAAAGAAACGAATTATATTAATGGATCCGGCGGGCAAACCTTTTGACCAAGCAATGGCTGAAGACTTCGCTGAAGAAGAACATTTAGTCTTTGTTTGTGGTCATTATGAAGGATATGATGAACGCATCCGAACCCTGGTAACAGATGAAGTTTCATTAGGTGATTACGTATTAACCGGTGGAGAGTTAGCGGCCATGGTTATGGTAGATGCAACGGTGCGCTTAATTCCTGGCGTTGTCGGAAATAAATCTTCGATTCTAGAAGACTCCCATTCGACTGGTTTATTAGAACACCCGCATTACACACGACCAGCTAGTTATCGTGATTTAGATGTCCCAGAAGTATTAATGAGTGGCAATCATGGCAAGATTGAAGAATGGCGGCATAAAGAATCCTTGCGCCGAACTTTTGAACGACGACCAGATTTATTTAAAGAACTGGAACTCTCCGATCAAGAAAAAGAATGGGCCAAAGAATTCAAGCAAAATTAAAACAAATAGTCTTCCAGAAAAGACAAAAATTATTTTTGGAAGGCTATTTTTCACTTCTCTCAGCTTTTTTGAAAATAAAAGTGAAAAACGAGAAAAAAAGACAATATTATATATGAGACGTTTTATAATATTTTTATTTTAAAAAGTTGAGGTGGCTTATGTTTTTATTTGTATATTTTATGCTGGGATTATTTATGGGTTCGTTTTTACATGTAGTGGGTTATCGTCTGCCAACAAAGACTTATTTTGCTTCTGCACGATCTGTATGTCCGACTTGTAAGGAGCCCTTGAAATGGTACGCATTAATTCCTGTCGTCTCTTACATTTTTCAAAGAGGGAAATGTCTAGCCTGTAAAGAACATATTTCAATGATCTATCCTTTCAGTGAAATATGTTGTGGTTTATTGTTTTCGATGGCTTATATTCATTTTGGGTCGTCGATGCATTTATTTTTTGGCTTGATTTTCATCTCCATCTTGTTTATTTTAACCATCTGTGATATTTATTATTATTTGTTGCCCAATATGCTGGTTTTTATTTTAGCTTTAATCGTTATTCTTTGGAATTGCTATGCACAAATAATTACTTTTCAGGAATCTTTCTATACGCTTGTGTTTTCGTTTGTCCTGATTGGCGCACTCATCTACTGGACAAAAGGCGGGATGGGTATAGGAGATCTGAAACTATTGATGGTGCTTGCGTACTTTTTTGGCTTTTATACTTATCTCCAATTGCTGCTGTGCGCTTCATTACTGGCGGTTTTGTATTTTTTAGTTCAAAATTATCTATTAAAGAAGCCGGTAGATTATATTTTTTTTGGACCTTTTATTGCCATTGCAGCTTGTCTTTTATTATTGGTAGGATAGTGGCTAGTAGAACTCAGCGATAAAAAAATGAAATTTCCAAGGACATATGATAAAATAGTAATAATGTAAACGAGACATAACCGAATGAGAGGTTGACTTATGACGTATTCAGAAATAGTAATTGCAGAGATTCAAAATGGAAATTTAGAAGAAGTTGAAACAAATCTTCAACTTGCTTTAGAGAATGATGACGATGAAACCCTTTATTTATTAGGAAATACTTTGTATCAACTAGGGTTTCTCAATGAAACTCAAAGAGTCTATAACCATTTACTTGATCTTTATCCAAATGATGATGAATTAAAAATTTATTTAGCTGAAATTGAAATTGAAGATGGTAATGAATTAGAAGCTTTGGAGTTGTTACATTCAATCGACGAAACAAGTTCTTCCTATACCCAGGCTTTACTTGTTGAAGCCGATTACTATCATTTAAATGAATTACCAGAAGTAAGTATCCAAAAACTAAAAGAAGCCGCAGAAATTTTACCGAATGAGCCCGTGGTTCAATTTGCTTTAGCGGAAGTTTATTTTACGATTGCTGATTATCAAAATGCGATTCAATATTATGAAGCACTGATGACGGAAGGGCATGAAGAAATTGCGGGAACCTTAATTAGCGTGCGCTTAGGGAATGCTTATTTAATGGTCGGCGAGTATGAAGAAGCTCTAGGTTATTTAAATGAAGCCCTTACTTATAAAGATGATCCGGAAGTTTATTATCAATTAGGGTTAATTTATATTCAACAAGAAGAATATATAAAAGCGATTGAACCGTTAAACAAAGCCAAAACACTAGATCCAAGTCTGTCGGGGGTATATTTATTACTCGCAGAAGTTTATGAGCAACAAAACCAACTAGAAAAAGCTTTAGAAGAGATTGAAGAAGGTCTTAACTATAATGAGATTAATATTGATTTCTACTTCAAAGCTGCAGAATTGGCAGCAAAACTTGATGACTTTGAGAAAGCCGAAATTTATTATGAACAAGCTCTGGAAATCGAACCGGATAATGATCGAACGATTCTTAAATTCGCAGAATTCTTAAATTATATGGAGGACTATGAAGAAGCGATTCAATTATTCGAACATACGGATGAAAGTATCCGTCAATTACCAGAAAGCTTGTGGGTGCTAGCTGTTGCTCATAATAACATCGAAGAGTATGATGAGGCACGTACTTTATTTGACCAAGCAGCTGTGTATTTAGAAGATCAATTAGAGTTTTTAAAGGATTATGCGTTTTTCTTACGCGAAGATGGCCAACGCGATAAAATGCGAGCGGTCGTTAAGAAATATATGAAATTAAATCCTGAATTCGATGAAGAGATGGCGTCACTACTTGACGACTTTGACTACTAAAAGAGCTATAACAAGGATGATGAGGTGAAGAGATATGAATGCATCCATTACAAATAGCAAGAAAAAGTACTTTTTAAAGTGGTTTACACGGAATTACGAACTTAAACGCCGCGAATCGCTTTGGATTTTAGATTATTTATATAATCATGATATTATGTTAGAAAAAACACACTTTGTTGAGCGAGTTGACCAAACACCAAGAGGCATTTATATGACAGTCAAAGGCAATCAGAAACCGTCTTTCCGTTTTTATAAAAATGGGCATATGTTTAAAGATGCGATGCAAGCCTTCCATGAAATTCGCTTAAACTGGAGTTCACATCTTTATATTGAAATTGATTTTGAAGATGCTTGGCAGTCTCCTGAATATTTAGCGATTTTAGAAGATAATCCAAATGCGAGATGGAATGATACGGTACCCGAAGAATTATTTGTAGTTGTGAATGAAGCCCTTGATTATGAAACATTACTTTATGCACGACAACAGATTCTTGAGAAAATTGATACCACTTTAAGCAATGGATGCGAAGATAAGTTTGCGAATTTAACGGAAGATTTAAAGAAAGTAAATCACCAAATTGATCGGACGATTTTAAAATAATAAAAGGAGATTTAGCCATGGAAATGCAAGAAATGCAAGAGATTGTTGACGAATATATCGGCCAATTCAAAACGGGATATTTTTCTCCTCTCGGTTCAATGGCTCGCCTGAGCGAAGAAGTTGGAGAACTTGCGCGCGAGATTAACCATTATTATGGTGAAAAGCAGAAGAAACAATCCGAAGAAGCGAAAGAAATTTCTGAAGAATTGGCCGATATCCTTTTTGTCGTGATTACAATGGCAAATTCTCTAGATGTTGATTTAACAGAAGCCTTTCAACAAACGATAGCTAAATTTCAAACACGGGATAAATATCGATTTGAACGAATCGATGAAGAAACTTCAGAATAAAAGGTTGCAGATGAATGAATAAAAAATTAAAAATAGATGGTATATTTGCAGAAGCATTACCTGTATTAAATCAAATTGTTGAAGCGGGATTTGAAGCTTATTTTGTAGGTGGTAGTGTTCGTGATCGGTTATTAAATTTAGAAGTGAATGATGTGGATATTGCGACAAGTGCTCAACCACATGAAATCAAAGAAATATTTACGCGTACAGTTGATGTAGGAATTGAACACGGAACGGTTATGGTCTTAGTAGAGGGCGTCAGTTATGAAATTACTACTTTCAGAACCGAGTCGACGTACAAAGATTTTAGACGTCCCGATTCGGTTACTTTTGTGCGCTCATTAGAAGAAGATCTGAAACGAAGAGATTTTACAATGAATGCTATTGCGATGGACGCTGAGGGTTATATTATTGATCCTTTCGCAGGGATTAAAGATTTGAATGCGGGGATTATCCGAGCGGTTGGAAATCCTCATGAGCGGTTTAGAGAAGATGCTTTGCGTATGATGCGAGCAGTCCGTTTTTCTGCTCAATTGGATTTTGAAATTGAAGCTGAAACACAAGTTTCAATCAAAGAAAATGCGCCTTTATTAGAAAAAATAGCGGTCGAACGAATTCAAGTTGAGTTTGAAAAATTACTAACAGGGACTTGGCACGCAAACGGCTTGGCAGCTATGATTCAAACGCGCTTGTATTTATACTGTCCGGAACTGGCGAATAAAAAAGCAGCCCTTGTTTCCTTGATTCAAGACGAAAATAAATTTGAGCATGTCAGACAAGCATGGGCCTTTCTTCTTTATAAGATTGATGAGTATGATCCGACCGATTCGTTTAATGCGCGAAAATTTTTAAAAGCTTGGAAGCTATCCAATAAATTAATGGACCAAGCGGTGATGATTTTCAACGCATTAAAACAACGAGTCACAAACAAAATCTTAGATGAATGGGAAGTCTTTTGTTTAGGAAAAGAGTTTGCGCTAGAGACAGAATCGCTCGTGCAGCATTTAGAGGAACCGCCAGCTTTTGACAAAGTGGTCAATATTTATGAGCATTTACCGATTAAAGAAAAAGATGCTTTGGCGCTTACAGGTTACGATCTAATGAATGCAACAGCAACTAAACCTGGTCGTTGGATGAGTGAAGCGATGGAAGCTGCTTTACAAGCAGTTGTTTATGCAGAAATTCAAAATGATAAAGAAGAAATATTGACTTGGTTAATTGAAAAGAACTTGATTCCAGGTTTAAACGATGAGTAAGAAAAGTTAATAACGAAAAAAGAGGTGTTATATTCTTTGCGTCCTGAACAAATTTATGCGATTGTCGATATCGAAGCGACAGGTGGCAGCGTAGGCACGGATGAACGAGTCATTCAATTCGCTTGCGTATTGCTTCAAAATGGTGAAATTATTCATACCTTTGAAACATTGGTGAACCCTGGGAAAAGAATTCCTAAAAAGATTCAAAAACTGACGGGGATCACGAATAATCATGTGAAAAAAGCGCCTTATTTTGAAGAAATAGCACCGATGATATTGTCGTTATTAGAAGAAGCGGTCTTTGTTGCTCATAATGTAGGCTTTGATTATCGCTTTTTAAATGAACAGCTAAAAGCACATGGTTTTAAACAAGCGAAAATTCCGGCGATTGATACCGTTGAACTGACACAAATTTTATATCCGACATTAGATAGTTTTCAGTTGGAAGATATTGCGTCTTATTTAGACTATAGTCTAGAAGATGCTCACGATGCCTTAGCAGATGCGGAAGCGACGGTTCACATTTTTAAAGAACTCTTTAAACGAGCCACAAGCTTACCTCTTGTTACGTTAGAGAAGCTAGATTATTTAGCGGTTTGTACTACTCATGACACAGCATTATTTTTCCAAGAGGCCCTTAAACGAGCACGTCATTTGCTAGAGCCTCTTTCTGAAGACTTAATGATTGTGAATCAAATTGCGTTACAAAAACCAGAAAAATCAATGCAAACAGTAAGCAAGACCTATGAAGCTGTGAAGTACCCCCAAACAAAAGAAGAAAAAGAAAATTATTTAAATCAAAAATACAGTTATCGTGAAGTCCAAGCCAATATGATGGATCTTGTTTATCATTACTTAAAAGAAGATTTATCCCTTGAAAAGTTAGCCATTGAAGCTCCTCCAGGCATTGGGAAATCACTTGGGTACTTATTTCCAGCAAGTTTCCAAGCTTCCGAGGAGCAACCGATCGTGATCAGTACTTATACGACTTTACTGCAAAATCAGCTTTTAGAAGAAACGTTACCTGGGCTGGAAGAAATTTTACAGCGAAAAATATCCACGACTTTAGTCAAAAGTAGAAACCACTATTTGTCTTTAAGTATTTTTGAACGTTGGTTAAATAACATTGAAGCTAAAGATTCTGAAGCTTATTTATGTATGCGGCTCTTGGTTTGGTTAACAGATACAACAACTGGAGATCTTTCAGAGATCAATGCAGGGAGTCATTTAGACTTAGCTTTTTGGCAAGAAATTCGTGTGACGAATAATCAATTTATTGATCAACACTGGCAAGCCTATGATTTTTATGAACGGATCAAGCAGAAAGTCGCTCAATCAGAAATTATTATTACTAATCATCATTATTTAGTACATGACTGGCAGGCGAAGCACTCAGTGATCCCTTCGCTTGAGCGCTTAATTGTGGATGAAGCCCATCATTTTCCAAATGTAGCAATGAAAACCAGTACGGAGACCATCCATGGCATAGAAATATTAACGCAATTAGAGAAAATGGGTTCGGTCAAAGATGATACCGGAATTTTTCAATTAATTAATCATCTTGAAAAAGAAGAAGTGATTAAAGCTTATGATCTGTTAACAATTGAGAGAAATACGCGCTTAATTGAAGATTCTTGGGAAAGTATTTTTAATCGACAACTCGATTATTACGAAAAGAAAGAGTACCCGACGAGAAAAGATTCCAATTTTGTCGAACAAGAATTTAATCTCAAACAATTAAATCTTAAACAGAAAAAAGTGATCAAAAATATTGCAAGAGCTTTAGAAGAATTTATTCATATGAGTCAAAAAATTCTCAAGGCTTCCAAAAATATCTTTGAAACACTCAATGATCATAAACAGTTACAATTGATCGAATTAGGAAAATTGACCTTTTATTTAAATCAGTGGAAAAATGAATTTCAAAGTATATTTGTATTTGATGAAGCCGCTCCACAAACTTTACGTTGGGTCACTTATTTACCGGAACATATGGAAAATACCTTCCAACTGCATGTATTAAAATGGGGTAAAAGTAACTCGTTGATCGATTATTTAGCGACGCATTCGAAAGTTATCTTTACGAGCAGTACCTTATCTTTTCAGGAGAGTGAAGCCTATTTTTCTGGTCAATTGAAAAACTTACCGATGGCTTTTTATCCACTAGCCAGTCCTTTTGATTATGGTAAACAAGTAAAAGTTATGTTGCCAGAAAAACGTGTAAACCCCCGAGAACTATCCAATAATAAGTATGCTAAAAGATTAGCCGAAGATATCGCGAATATATTAAAAGAGACAAAAGTCAATACCATTGTCTTATTTCGTTCCTTGTCTATTTTGGAGAATGTTTATGAATTATTAATGCAAAATGAAGAATTATCGGATCATGTATTGTTGGCGCAGTCCATTTCAGGGACTCGTAATCGGATCTTAAAAAATTTTAAGCGAAATAAACCCGCTGTGATCCTTGGAGCGGATAGTTTTTTCGAAGGCATTGACTTACCTGACGAAGCATTAGAACTGGTTATACTAACCCGTTTACCGTTTCCAGCGCCCGATACACCGATTATGCGTTTGAAGACCGATGCTTTGAGGGAAGAAGGGGCGAACCCTTTTATGGGAGAATATTTACCCCAAGCGGTCTTGAAATTCAAACAAGCTTTTGGTCGACTAATCCGAAAAGAATCAGATAAAGGGGTATTGGTTGTCCTAGATGACCGCTTTTTATCTGCGAACTATGCCCACACATTTAAACGGGCATTACCTCAAGGGGTTCCTATTGAAATTTATGAAAATAACCAATTAGGCCCGCAAATTCAAAGATTTATCGATAAAAAGTAATCACTGTCTTGTTTCATTCAAGCACAGGTTTTGCTATAATGTATGGGTTGAATTTAAATAATAAAGAAGGTGAGTGAGTATGAAAAAATTCCTAACAACATTAATCATTGTTATGTTACTTTTTATATTGGGAGTAACGACTGTAATTACTCGCTCATTGTCTCCATATAACCAAGCACGAGCTGAAACGACAGAACTTGCCCAAAGACGAGCAAATTTAGCCGAAGCAGATGAATTTTATTGGTTTAATGGGGATGAGACATTTTTTACAGTTACAGGAACGGATAATGAAGGAACCCCGATCATTGTCATTGTCCAACAAGCAAACGGTGCGATTGAGGTTATTAATCAAGCAGAAGCGATTCCTGCTCAAGAAGCGATTGAAAAAACAAGAGCACGCGAGGAACCGAAGAAAATACTTGAAACACGCATCGGTATGTATAATGACAGCCCTGTTTGGGAAGTAAGTTTTAAACAAGAGAATGGCAATGTTGGTTATTCAGTTTACTCACTTACCTCTGGAGAATGGGTTCGAACCATTAAAAATATTTAAATCAAGAACAAGGGAGCAAAAAAATGGAACAAATTAGAATTATTGATTCAAAAAATCATGTCGATGAAGAAGTAACGATTAAAGGTTGGGTCGCAAATAAACGATCAAGTGGAAAAATTGCCTTTCTTGAGTTACGTGACGGAACGGCTTATTTTCAAGGGGTCGTTTTAAAAAATGAAGTAGGCGAAGAATTATTTGATTTAGCAACACATATAAATCAAGAGACTTCAGTCGTAATTACAGGAACCATACAAGAAGATTCTCGTTCAGATTTTGGCTATGAGATTCATGTTCAAAATCTCGAGGTGGTGGGTGAATCTGAAGATTATCCAATTACACCGAAAGAACACGGTACCGACTTCTTGATGGATAACCGTCATCTATGGTTGCGTTCTTCAAAACAACATGCGATTATGTTGGTTCGAAACGAAATGATCCGTGCAACTTATGAATTCTTTAATAAAGAAGGTTTTGTCAATATAGACTCTCCAATCTTGACAGCTGTTGCAGGAGAAAATACAACGGATTTATTCCATATTGATTATTTTGAAGAAGATGCTTACTTAGCACAAACAGGACAATTACATGCAGAAGCTGCAGCAATGGCTTTTGGCAAAGTCTTTACATTTGGTCCGACTTTCCGTGCTGAAAAGTCTAAAACACGTCGTCATTTAACAGAATTTTGGATGATTGAACCTGAGATGGCCTTTATGCATCAAGATGAATCTTTAGAAATTCAAGAACAATATGTGGCTTATTTAGTCCAAAGTGTCCTTGATAATTGTGACTATGCACTCGATGTATTAGGTCGTGACCGCGAAACATTAGAGAAATATACAAAACTACCTTATCCACGTATTTCTTATGATGAAGCAGTTGAATTACTCCAAGAGAACGATTTTGATGTTGAATGGGGTGTTGATTTTGGTTCTCCAGAAGAAACTTTTATCGCAAATCAATACGATCAACCCGTATTTATTGTAAACTATCCAAAAGAGATTAAACCATTTTACATGCCAACACATCCAGAACGTGAAGATATTGTGTTGTGTGCCGATCTTATTGCACCGGAAGGCTATGGAGAAATTATTGGTGGGTCTGAACGTGAATCAGACTATGAAACATTGAAACAAAATATCATCGACTTTGGATTGAATCCAGAAGACTACGACTGGTACTTGGACTTACGTCGTTATGGTTCGGTTTCAACCTCTGGATTTGGTTTAGGGTTAGAACGAGCGGTCACATGGATTACTGGAACGAAACACATTCGTGAATCCATCCCATTCCCAAGATTATTAAATCGTTTAACGCCGTAATGAATACTTAACAATTATATATAGAAAGAGTGTCTATTATGGAAAATGAACTTATTATGGAATGGATTAATGCCGGTCAGACTGAACTTCCGACACTCTTACTGCGACATTATCGTGAATTGAATTTATCCAATCATGAATTGGTTTTAATCTTACAACTGAAATCCTATATGGATAAAGGCGATCCCTTTCCAAATCCGGAAAAAATCGCTAAGAATATGGGAATGACAGAAGAGAATGTGTTTAAAGCCATTCATCAATTAACACAAAAAAAGGTATTATCTATTGAAACGACAGAAGATGAGAATGGGATTTCGCAAGATGCCTATTCTCTTTCTTTACTTTGGGAAAAATTAATCATTTTACTCAAACAAAATAAAACACAAAAAGCAGAAGTTAAAAAAGAGAAGTCGGAGAAAAATTTATATACAATTTTCGAATCAGAATTTGGTCGACCGCTTTCTCCTATTGAAATGGAGACATTAGTCTTATGGGTAGAAGAAGATAAATACCCTCCAGAGCTTATTGAGATGGCTTTACGTGAAGCTGTATTAAGCCAAGTTTATAATTTTAAATATATCGATCGTATTTTACTCAGTTGGGAAAAGAAAAATATACGAACCAAAGAACAAGTCGAAAAAGAGTCGAAGAATTTTAGAGATCGAACTTCTTCAAATACCTTAAACACCAACGAGGAAAAAACGACTTCAGATCCTGTGCCGATGATTAATTGGCTGAAAGATTTGAATAATAACGATTAGAAGTAGAGGTAGAGAGTTTGTGGACGTGCAAAAACTATTAAATCATGAAGAAACAACAAAAGTTATTGAAGCGATGGGGAAAATTTTCCCGGAAGCAAAAGCAGAATTAAACCATCGTTCGCCTTTTGAATTATTAATTGCGGTTATTTTAAGTGCGCAAACAACGGATGTAGGAGTTAACAAAGCTACTCCTGGCCTTTTCGAGGCCTATCCAACGCCCGAAGCAATGATGAATGCCGATTTAGAAGATTTAGAAGAAAAAATTAAAACGATCGGTCTCTATCGAAATAAAGCGAAGTTTATAAAAAACACTTCCAAAAAATTAGTGGAAGATTTTGACGGAAAAGTACCTGATAATAAAAAAGATTTACAAACTTTGCCTGGTGTCGGCCGTAAGACAGCCAATGTCGTTTTAAGTGTTGCTTTCGACGAACCAGCGATTGCCGTCGATACACACGTAGAACGTGTTGCCAAGAAGTTTAATATTGTGGAAGAAGAAGCTTCAGTCATTCAAGTAGAAAATACTTTGATGGAAAAACTTCCTAAAGACTTATGGTCCGTTGCACATCATCGTTTGATATTTTTTGGACGTTACCAATGTCCAGCAAGAAAACATGATCATGAAGAGTGTATCGCATTAGTAAAAAAGAATATAGAGAAATAAAATAGAACACCGGAAAACTCCTGGCTTACTGTTTATGCAGTCTAAGTCAGGAGTTTTTTTAAAATGATTTTCAGTCCCTAAAAAAATAACGCTTGAAAACGGTTTATGTTATGTTAAAATAAACACAAAGAAGACGTCAGATGTATCTGGTGTTCTTTTAGTCAATCGCTCCTAGATTCTTTCAAAGAGTGATTGGTATTTATATACATAGTTTTAAAAACGCATACAAAAAGGAGATAAAAAATGGCTAAAAAAGAGAAATTAGAAACAAAATCTTCTACTCTTATTGTCATTGGAATGATCGTAGTAGCAATCATTATTATTTTTTTTGCAGTGAATCCTTTTCGATCTTCCGCACAAGACAAACAGATAATACGAGTAGCTCATAACCAATCAGCTGAACATCCAACACATACAGGGATGATCGCTTTTGAGGAATATATTGAAGAGGAACTGGGAGATAGGTATGATGTTCAACTATTTCCAAGTGAATTATTGGGAACGCAAACAAATATGGTCCAGTTAACACAAACAGGGGCTATTGATGTGACCGTGGCGAGTAACTCCATCCTAGAAACATTTAACCCTCAATTTCAAATATTTAACTTACCTTATTTATTTGAAGATCCAGAAGTTTATCATGCTGTAATGAATGATCCTGAAATTATCAACCCTATCTTTGAAGGAACGGAAGAATCAGGTTTCGCTACCGTTGCTTGGTTAGATGCTGGTACGCGTAACTTTTATGCTCAGCCAGGACCGATTGAGGAGCCAGCCGATTTAGAAGGATTAAAAATTAGAGTACAGCAATCGCCAACGAATGTCCGTATGATGGATCTATTAGGCGGTTCAGCGACACCGATGGGCTTTGGTGACGTTTATACTTCTATTCAATCCGGTATTATCGACGGAGCTGAAAACAATGAGCTGTCTTTAACAGAAAACGGCCATGGGGATATTGTTAAATATTATTCTTATACTTTACACCAAATGATCCCTGATGAAGTGATCGTAAGTACAGCTTTATTTGATCAATTACCAGAAGAAGATGCAGCTATTTTTGAAAAAGGCTTTGAAGTTATGGAAGATACGCAACATGAAGCTTGGGCTGTGAAAGTTGAAGAAGCAAAAGACCAAGCAGAAAATGAAATGGGCGTAAGCTTTAACTATCCAGATACAGGACCGTTTAAAGAAGCTGTGATGCCTCTTCATGATGAAATTTTAGAAGCCAATCCGTCTTTCCAAAAAACATATGATCAAATTCAAGAAAAAGCAGCGGAAGTAAGCGAGGAGGCAAATGAGAATGAAGAAAATTAGAACGGTTTTAGATCAATTAATGAAAGTCTTTAATGCAGTGGTGCTCGGTGTTTTAACTTTATTAGTCACTTGGCAAGTTATTACTCGTTACTTCCTCAGCAGTCCAAGTACTTGGTCAGAAGAATTAGCTTCGTACTTGTTTGCTTGGGCGACAATGTTTGGTGCCGCTTATGTTTTTGGAAAGCGTGAACATATGAGTATCCCGATTCTTGTGGAGCAATTTTCTGAAAAGACACAAAAGTATGTAGCTGTTTTAAGAGAAAGTTTAATTTTATTATTTGCGGTAGTCATTTTAATTTATGGTGGAATACAAATTACTTCTTTAACGATGGGGCAAGACTCATCTTCTTTACCTTTAACAATGGGGTATTTTTATGCAGTCATTCCTATAAGTGGTATTTTTATAACGCTATATAGTATTTTAAATATTTATGATATCGTGACAGACAATGTACCAACTGATGAAAACGAAGGGCAGGAGAATTAAAATGGCTATACAATCTTTAATTATTATGCTTGTTATTTTAGTTTTATTATTAGCATTAGGTATTCCAATTGCCGTTGCCATCGCATTGGCCGCTATGGGCGCGATTTTACCCTCGATGCCATTGGATATTACCGTTATAACCGCCGCACAGCGAATTTTTTCGGGGACTTCAACCTTTACATTAGTGGCAATTCCCTTTTTCGTGTTAGCGGGAAATATTATGAATCAGGGTGGAATCGCCCGAAAATTAGTTAACTTTGTAGAAGCTCTGGTAGGGAAAATCCCAGGATCTTTGATGCTAACGAATATCGGTGCAAATGCTTTGTTTGGTTCAATTTCAGGTTCAGCCGCAGCGGCAGCAGCTGCTGTAGGAGGGATGGTTCATGAAGGTGAACGTGATGCCGGATATGATATGGACCTAGCAGTGGCAACAAATGCCGCATCTGCTCCGAGTGGATTATTAATTCCACCATCTAATGCTTTAATTACATATTCATTGGTTTCTGGAGGAACCTCGGTTGCCGCGTTATTTATAGCGGGTTATGTACCAGGAATTATTTGGACATTAGGAGCCATGCTTGTGGCTTTTTACTACGCGAAGAAGAAAAACTATACAGGACTTCAAGGAAAATTTGATTGGTCTCGTTTAGGTCGAGCTACTGTCGAAGCTATTCTTCCGTTATCGTTAATTGTTGTTGTTATTGGAGGAATAGTGATTGGTGTATTTACTGCAACAGAAGGTTCAGCCATTGCGGTTATTTATTCCTTGTTTCTTTCTTTAGTCGTTTACCGTTCAATTTCTCTTCGTGATGTCTATGAAATTCTAGTCGATAGTGCTGAAACAAGTGGTATGATTGTCTTCTTAATTGGTGTTTCGAATATCTTAAGTTGGGTAATGGCCTTTACTGGAATTCCGCAAGCCATTGCAGGTGGATTATTAAGCATTACAGATAACCCAATTGCCATTTTACTTATTATCAACGTGATTTTACTCATATCAGGAACCTTTATGGATGTGACGCCAGCAATCTTGATCTTTACACCGATCTTTTTACCGATTGTTACTTCATTTGGAATGTCACCGGTCCACTTTGGTATTATCTTAGTATATAACCTATGTATTGGAAATATTACGCCACCGGTAGGAAATACATTGTTCGTAGCCATTCGAGTAGGGGAAACGACCTTAGCCGATGTCATACCATATATGATTCGTTATTATGGTGCTATATTAGCTGGTTTATTATTAGTAACTTATATCCCAACATTATCCTTATGGTTACCAGAGCTTGCAGGTTTAATTTAAACAAGAAAGTCAATAAAAGATCATCAAAATCTATCTACTTAATAAGGTGTTCAAAAATCTCCTTATTAAGTAGATTTTTTTATTTTCTAGACTGCATAAAGGATCTGGGGAAAGAATACTATGGGTGATAAAAAACATGCACAAGTTTGAGTAAGGAAATTTTACTATTCGATGATCTAAAAATATATTTAAAAAAGCGTGAAATACATGGAAGATAATGTAAGTAAAGATAAAAAAATAATTAGTGGTTTGATATTGGTCATTTTTTCAGCTGTGTTATCTCGAGTAGAACCCTTTTTTCAGAAGGGGATAGTGAATCTCAGTATTGGAATACTTATGATACTATTGGTAGCGTTTATGCTCTATAAACTAAACAGGATAAAGCAAAAATAACAAAAGCTTCCTAATAAAAGGAAGCTTTTTTGCTATGAATCTGTTGATACGAACTAGGATGTCTTTCTGATTCTAAATATTTTACCCTCTATGAAAAAGAAAATAAAAAAAGTAAGTATTAAGAATAAGCTTAAGAACAATAGATAAATTTTTAAGGTGAAAAAGGTATGCATTAAACTGGCTACTAGATTAAAAAGAATCATTACTGGAAGAAAATAAGTGCCCCAAGCTGTAGTATATATTTCAATTTGATCGCCTGACTCAACAGCTAGATGGTTACTTTTTACACCTTGTTGAGTAACTTGTAGGTCAGCTTCGTCATCTGGTATATCAAGTAGGATTGTTTCACCATTTTGAATGCGTTGTCCTTTTACACTGTTAATAATAATTCTAAACTTCGGGAAGACGCCAAACCAACCTGTTTTTCTTTTTACTTCGATAAACATATGTATGTTCCTTTCAAGAGAAATGTTCATGAATTAGATACAAAATCTAGCTTTCAAAATAAAATATTTCTTCAAATGTTTTATCTCATTAGAACTTTTAAGCTCTCATTAGAAGATTCCGTACTGTATTAATAATGTTGCAAAATTCATTAAAATACCGCCAGCCATAAGAATTCCAGCAATCAAATAACCTTTATGATTTGATTTTTTATATTGATAGAAAAAAACGGAAGCGAGCTGGGCATTTAAAATTAATAAAAGATCAGCTGATGGTTCATTCGCATACCAACGAAAACCAAGTAATATTATTAATGCGATCGAAATAACCATCCATCCAACCAAAGCGATAACTATTTCTTTCAACTTGTTGTTTTTGCTCGTAACATGTTTCTTTTTTATACATGGTTTTGACTCCTTACATATTATATTCATTAAAAGCGTAAGTATTAAAAAGAACCGTGTCAAGTAAAGTATATGCGAAAATAAATACGCTACTATTAAATATTCAATGAATATGAATTTCAAATTCGATTGCAACCTCATGAATTTCGTTGTAATCTATATTTAATTAGAAAAAATCAATTGTTTAATGGATATATTATTTTGAAAGGGATATCTTACGGTAAGAAAGATATAATAGAAAAAGAGGCAGGCTGAGATGTTAAATCAAATATTAATCATTATTTTGTTTATAACGAATTTTTTAAGCGTAAAAATCATTATAGAACATAAAAAGGAAATTTCTGAATTAAAAAAAGAAATTTATCCTATTAAAAATCAGTCGAAATCATAGGTTTGTTAAAAAAGCGTAGAAAATTATTGATAGGTCTTTAAGTGAAATTACATACAAAAGTTTTAAAAGATTAGCCTATTCATCATAATGATGAAACAGTGCTCAAGTCAGGTTCTTAGGAGAGTATATTATTACGAGAATGAAGTGAGCTAAAAATAAAGAGTAAAGAGGGAAAAAGATGTCCGTTGAATATTGGGTAAATGCTGAGCGATTTTATGAATTTTGGTTTATTATCATTAGCTTGCTTTTATTGCTAAATATTATTGTCATTATTTTTGTAGTCATCTATGCCAAGAAAGGAAATAGGAAGAAATTCATTTTAGCAACGATTGGGTCCGCAGTTATTTTCGGAATGGCAGGAGTTATTGGATATATTCACTATTATCCGTATTTAGAGCAGGCGAGCTATACTAATCCACTTATCCGTGATCGTGAGCCAAGAATGTTAACTTATACCTATTATGGAACGGTCGAAGAAACGAATTACTATAAACTCAACTACTTAGATGGTTTACGTCAGATGACATTGTATGAAGAGGAACAGGTTATCGAACCGATTCATTATCTAGGTGAAGGAAAATATTTTCACTACTTTGAATGTGAAAATAGGGAGCGTTTTAAGCAAAATCGCCAAGTTGAATTCACTAAAACAGCTCAACAAGCACAATTAATTGGAGGGCGTTTTACTTTAAAGGATGAAGATTTTCAGGAAATTGGTTTCAAAAATCCAGAAAGTACGATGTTTGAAGCCATTGAAATACCAGTGGACGAACAAGGAAAAAATTACGAACCAGAAGATGAAGCGCAAATTCCAAGAGCTGAAGATAGTATTCGCTTCTGGAATTTTTAGCCAGGGGTAAATACTTATTTTGTTGATCGGATGAAGCCACTCAAACGAAAGGACAGATGAGCAGTGAAAAAGATATTTCTTATAAGCGGATCCGTTTTAGCATTGGCTGCATGTGGCCAGAATGAACAGACAGAAACGGATGAAACAAATGAAGAAACAGAAGTCACGGGATCGCATAGCGGACAAGAGAACAAAGAACAAGAAAAAGAGACGGCTTCTGATGTAGAAAAGGAAGAAACAGCGTCTGATTTGACTGAAGAAGAAGCAGAGGAACAAGTGATTGACTATATAGAAGAAACGAAACCAGAAATTGAAAGCTTTTTGAGTACTTATCAATTTATAGTGGAGGAAAAAGGAGATAAGTATCAAGTGAATATGTTTTCGTCAGAGTCAGCCGATGAAAATATAGGCTCTCCTTTACTTTCCAGTTACGAGGTGAATCGGAGTACGGGAGAAGTGAAGGAGATTGAACCATCGATTGAAGAACCAGAGCCTTATGTAAGTGAAGTTGCTACAATGAGTGAGAAAGAAAGAGAAGGGCGCCACCGAGAGTTGGCTGCGGATGAAGAAAACTTAGAAAATAAGGTCTTCGATCATTTAATGCTTCCGGGCCTCCATGAGAATACTGTGGCTTATGAAGGAAGGGTAAACCCTGATGATGCTATTGAACTTTTTCTAGCAACTGCAGATGATCCTCCATATTTAGAGGATTTGGATGTTGTTCCTGAGGTCGACGAGGAAGGATACTTTAGCGTTGATCTTCGTCCTTATGATTTAAAGAATAAAGCCTATTTAAGGGTCTCAATTCATGGGGATTATTCAAAAACACAGGTTTTCGATCTTCCAGTATTTGAAGCGGACGAGGGGATGGAATCGATTAGTGTGCGCAAGTAAAAACCTGATTGATTTAATAGCTAATAACAATCAGGTTTTTATGTAATGTTCAAGATGAATTGTAGAGATAGTTCCATCCTAAGGTTTATTCCATAAGTTCAACGGGTGGAACTTTAGGACCATAAGGGACAATAGGTGCAATCGAAGAGACAGTGATTAAAGATAAAGCTAGTACAGCTAATAATTTTTTGATCAAATGTTTTGACATTTTCTCACCTCCTTATTTGGAGAATTTAGTGATTAACTCATATAATTAATCGCACTTGTTGTTTGTAATTCGTCATTTATTTCTTTAATTTCAAGTTGGGTCATCATTTTGAATTCATTATTTTTCTGGATTTCAAAGATACTGAGAGCTAATTGGTTACTTTTTTTAGCTTCTTCTAAATGGCCAAGTTTGCGAAGTAAATAACCTTTGGTGTGGTATAAGTCGCCTAAAAGAAACATTGAATTTTGGTTGACGATCGCGTCAATTGCTCGCATGATTACTTCCAAAGCTTCTTTTTCACTGGCTGTTTCTTCTAAAGTTAAAGCATAATTTAACATAATCTTTGCTTGGACCTTATAATCGATATGTTCATCAATGATATTGTCTCCATTACGAAAAACGTTTAATGCCTGTTCAAATTTATGATCTTGGTAATAAATAACACCTATCGCATTAAGTATTTCGAGAACTAATTCTTCATTGAGGCCTTCTAAAGAAATATCATTGAGTATTTTTAGAGCGACCCCTTTTTGGCCATATAATTTATCTTGTATGGAAGCTTTTATCCATGAAAAAAATGCTTGGTCATTTTCATCATTTACTTTTTTAATCATAAATTCATTATGATTGAGTAATAATTCGATCGTTTCATAGTCTCGTTTTTCTAAATATTTTCGAATGGTTGTTTTTACTTGGTGAATTTCATCATTATATTTTGCTTTATGGGTGACTTGATTTAAATCAGTTTCTGAAAGCTCTAAGCGCTTTCCCAACTGATCTAAAATACTTTTTTTAGGAATAATATCGCCTTTTTCAATCCGACTAATCAGCGCTTGTGTACAAATTCCTGCGGATAAATCTTTCTGTGTGAGTCCCATTTCTTTGCGTGCGTGTTTTACTAGTTCCCCTAATTCCATAATGGCCTCCTTTAGTAATTATTATAATTATAAATTAATAGAAAATTTAAGCAAATCATAAAGGTGTTCTTGAATGCTTTTTTCGATTCAGTTTGAGAAAACTTGATAGACTTAGTATTTTTGAGGAAAAAAGGAATGATCAAAAATTGAACGAGAAGTTATTTGCCTTGCCGTAGAAGTTAATGATTGCTCATCTAAAACTGAAAGATGAAGCCCTTCAATTTGTTTTGAGGAGAGAGCGTCAATGAAAAAAGTTATGATACTGTTCAGTATTATTTTGGGAAGTCTTTTCATTTTGATGAGTTGTGGGATGGTTCCATTAGGTGACGAATCTGCCTATGGCGAACAGGTGAATGGTCTTGAAGGGGTAACGATCGAATTAACGGAAGAAAGGCACCAACCAGAAGGAGATACTTTCGAACTGAGAGTGGTCAATCATTCAGACGAACAGATAACTTAAGGGGTTGAATATGCGCTTGAATATTATAATGAGGACAAGTAGTATGAAGTTGAGACAGATGAAGAAATTAGTTTTATTATGATTGCTCATATACTAGAATCTGATGAAGAGGCGACTGAAGAAATTAATTTAACCTATTACGAACCATTAACACCAGGTCGTTATCGTGTTATTAGACAAATAAACGGCGAACCGATGGCCGCTGGGTTTGAAGTTCCAGAAGAGTAATTTTCTAAATAGGTTGAAAAGAAAAAATTAAATAAGATAGACATCTTTCATCGTTTCGAATCGGAAGATGTCTATTTTTATCTATAAATCTATATAACTAAAGCCTTGGACGAAAAATTGTGTTTCTTCGTGATGGTAAATGACTTTCGAATAATCAAAAGGTTCACCGTTTTTTAAAAAGAAAATAGATTCTAATAATACCGTAGGATCACCAGGATTTAAATTTAGCAAATCGGCACTTTCTTTATTGAGTGTACTTACGCGTAAAAAATGATCGGTGAATCCTGGATTGATTTTTAAATCATGAATAAGGTAAGAGAAAATGGAGTCTTCAACAATTTCTTGATTTAAATAAGGAACAATCTTTTTACGATAATAGGATTCCTCGATTGAAAATTTCCGTCCTTCAATTGATCTTAGACGTTTAACATAATAAATATCTTCGTCTGCTTCGACGTTTAAGTTAGCGATAACTTCTGGAGTAGGCTTAATAACTTTTAAATCGAGCATTTTAGATTCTAATTTGAAGTCTCGTAAACTATTTTTTAAGCCATTTGTTTCTGTAATATTGACGTACCCTTTACGCCGATGCTTTCGTACAAAGCTTCCACTACCGCGTACCTGATAAATATAAGCTTGTTTTTCAAGTTCATCTAAAGCTTTTAAAACCGTGTTTTTCCCGGCCTCAAACTCTTCCATTAATACTTCGATACTTGGTAATTTATCCCCTTGTTCCATCTCTTTTTTCTCAATGGTCTGAATAATTTCGCGGATGATTTCTTTATATTTAGGCATATGAGCTCACATCCTCCATGTTTTGTCACCAATAGTATACCATAATTTTTTAAAAGTTTAAGGGTCTTGACAAACTATACCCATATACTTAAACTATACAGGAAAGGTAATAACAATAAAAGTAGATGGAGGAAGTTAGAAATGGCCGATAACAAAGAAACAGCTAAATTTGTCGTGGAACACATTGGTGGAGAAGAAAATGTCAATTCTTTAGTCCATTGTGCGACACGATTAAGATTTAGACTAAAAGATACAGACGAAGTAGATGAAGAAGCATTAAAAAATAATCCCGGTATTTTAACGGCTGTTGAAAGTGGTGGACAATATCAAGTCGTGATTGGAAACCACGTAGCCAAAGTTTACCAAGAGATTATGGATCAATATAATATTGATTCGGAAGCGGGCAATGGGGAAGATACGGATGCGGAGGATGTTAAAAAATCAGCACGCTCTAAAAATCCTTTAGCCGTTGTGTTTGAATATATCTCTGGAACGTTCTCACCGTTAATTCCTGCGTTAGCTGGTTCGGGAATGATTAAAGCGCTTTTAGCCGTATTAACAATGCTCAACTGGTTAAGCCCGGAAAGTTCAACTTACGCGGTGCTAGAAGCAGCTTCGAATGGATTGTTTTATTTCTTCCCAATCTTTATTGGAGTTTCAGCTGCTAGATTCTTAAAGGTTAGTCCTTTTGTCGGAGGAGTTATTGGAGCAGGATTATTAGAACCAAGCTTTACTGCTTTACTAGAAACCAGCCAAAGTTTAGATTTTATGGGACTTCCTTTAATTATTTCTGATTATGCGAGCACTGTTTTCCCTATGCTGGTGACGATGGCCTTTTATGCGCCATTAGAACGATTCCTTAAAAAATATACGCCGGATATCATTCAATTATTCTTTGTACCCATGATGAGTATTTTAATTATGGTTCCGCTATCTGCGTTGATTTTCGGGCCGTTTTCACAATATGTAAGCCAGCTCATTGCTTCTGGTTTAGTGGCGCTACTTGATTTTTCTTCCGTACTGACAGGGGTAGTATTTGCCTCTATATGGCCATTTCTTGTTTTATTTGGAGTTCACTGGGGTGTCTCACCGATTAGTATTGATAATCTTACACGAGGCGGGGACCCATTGAATGCGATGGCAGCAGGAGCAACCTTTGCGCAAATGGGAATTGCCTTTGGTATTTTCTTACGCTACCGTAAGGATCAAGACCTAAGCTCCCTCTCTTTAGCAGGAACTATTTCTGGTCTAGTCGCAGGAGTAACAGAGCCTATTTTATATGGTTTAGTTTTACGCTATCGTCGCTTAATTCCAATTATGGTGGTCTCAAGTGCTTTAGGTGGGGGAATGGTTGGTTTGTTTGGTGCTGAAATGTATAGCTATGCTTTCAATAGTGTACTAACGATTCCAGCTTACGGGCCTATTCCACAATATGTATTAAGTATTACGGCTTCCTTTATCTTAGGCGCTGTCTTGGCCTTTATCTTTGGGCTTGACCAAGAACCCGAAGCAGAAATAGCAACAACAACTGCTACAGCTGTTAACGAAGAAGCAGCTGAAGCTGAAGCAAATGATAGCGAAGATTTAGTAGAAGGTACACAAGTGACAATTGGTTCTCCACTCGAAGGAGAGTTTATTCCTTTAGAAGAAGTAGAAGATGAAGTCTTTTCATCCGGTGCAATGGGTCTAGGTGGTGCAGTGATTCCGATGGATGGAAATTTAGTTGCCCCATTTTCTGGGAAAATAACAGCTACCTTCCCAACAAAACATGCGATTGGTTTAACCGATGAAAATGGTATTGAATTACTAATCCACATTGGGATGGACACGGTCCAACTCGATGGTAAACACTATACGATGCACGTTGAAGAGAATCAAGAAGTAGAACAGGGCGATTTATTAATTACTTTCGATGTTGAAGCGATTAAAGAGGCCGGCTATTCGGTAGTAACGCCTCTGATTGTGACCAATACAGATGACTTTAAACAAGTAGCGAGTGCAAAATCTCGTCATGTTGAACCAAGCGACAAAGTTCTAACGATCGTTAAATAATCTATTTAAAAATTATCAGGAGGAATATGAATGAGTAAATTACCAAAGGATTTTTTATGGGGCGGCGCCGTTGCAGCACACCAATTTGAAGGGGGCTGGGACCAAGATGGCAAAGGACCAAGCGTTGTCGATGTCATGACAGCGGGTGGCCCTAACCAACCACGAGAAATTACTGAAACTATTGAGGAAGATAAATTTTACCCGAACCATGAAGCCATTGATTTTTATAACCGCTATAAAGAAGATGTGAAATTATTTGCAGAGATGGGTCTTAAAGCTTTAAGAACTTCTATTAACTGGACCCGAATTTTTCCAAATGGAGACGATGAAGAACCAAATGAAGCAGGTCTGCAATTCTACGATGATTTATTTGATGAATTACTAAAGTATGGGATTGAACCTGTTATTACATTGACGCATTTTGAAATGCCATTAAATCTTGCGAAAAATTATGGTGGTTTTAGAAATCGTAAAGTCGTTGATTTATTTGTACGCTTTGCAGAAGTGGTTTTTGAACGTTACAAAGATAAAGTCACTTACTGGATGACTTTTAACGAAATCAATAATATGATGGATTATACAAATCCCATTTTCTTATGGACAAACGTTGGTGTTCAAGTAGAAGAAGGGGAAAATGCGAAAGAAGTGATGTATACAGCGGCTCACCATACATTACTAGCAAGTGCTTTAGCGGTCGCTAAAGGAAAAGAAATTAACCCTGATTTCCAAATTGGAGCGATGGTATCGCATGTTCCAATTTATCCATTAAATTCAGATCCAGATAATGTGATGTTAGCAGAAGAATCGATGCGTTTACGCTATTTCTTCCCCGATGTACAAATACGTGGAGAATATCCAAACTATACATTGAAGGAATTTGAGCGTGAAGGATTAGATATTCCAATCTTAGAGGGAGATGCTGAGATTCTGAAAAACGGAACGGTCGATTATTTAGGATTCAGTTATTATATGTCAAACGTAGTCGATATCCATGCAGAAGATGAAGATAACGAAGAAAACGTCCACGGGAAAATCCCTTATCAAGTGGATAATTCGTATTTAACAGCGAGCGATTGGGGCTGGACGATTGACCCGGTTGGTTTACGTTATGTCTTGAACCGCTTCTGGGATCGATATCAAATTCCATTATTCATCGTTGAAAATGGTTATGGAGCAGTAGATACTGTGGAAGAAGATGGCAGTATACACGATCCTGAACGTATCGCTTATCTCCGTAATCATATTCAAGAAATGATCAAAGCGGTTGATTATGATGGTGTTGAGTTAATGGGTTATACACCTTGGGGCATCATTGATATTGTTTCTTTCACAACCGGAGAGATGAGAAAACGCTACGGAATGATCTATGTTGACCGTGATAATGAAGGAAATGGAACGATGGAACGTTCGAAAAAAGACTCATTCGATTGGTATCGAAAAGTCATTGAAACAAACGGAGAAGATCTAGAGGGATAATGTTTCAGCTAGTGGCGCTTATTTAAAGCGTTACTAGCTTTTTAAATACTTGTTTGTTTAAATTAATCAAAAAAATAATTCATTTCAAGCAAGAAGGTATATATACGTGTTTAAATATAGTATGATGGAATTAGCATATATTAGGAGGAATTATAAAAATAATGGAACATATTTCTATTGAAGATTTTCATCAAGTAATACAAGATAAAGGGGCAGACAATGTCAATGTCGTTGACGTTCGAGCACCCGAAAAATTTGAGGAAGCGCATATTGAAGGCGCGATCAATCTTCCTTTAAGTGAGTTAGAAGATCATTTAGATGTGTTAGATAAAGATAAACATTACTACGTGATTTGTCAGGCAGAGAGATTTTCACGCCGAGGAACTGAAATATTAAATGATCATGGTTTCGAAGCGACCAATGTGACTTCTGGAATGAATGATTACCCAGGGGAGACTGTATCAAGTAACTAATCAGGCAATCACTAAGAAAAGCAATTGATCGTTTAACGGATGATCAGCAGAATAATTTATTCCAACTCTACTTAACTGACTATTTATGGAAAGTCTTGTTAAGTAGAGTTTTTATTTTAAATATTGATATAAAAAATTGTCTTTTTCATATTTTTAGTTTGACTTCACATTATTTTTAGTCTATCCTAAACTTAGTAAATATGAAAAGTATAAATAAAATATCATAAGTATGTCTGTTGATATTTAAAAGAAAAGGAGTTGAATATAAGAGATGTTAGAAATAAAAAATCTTTCCGTTACTTATCAAAATAATGTTAAAGCGTTAGAAGATGTAACGGTCACAGTACCTTCGGGAAAACTTGTGGGAATTATCGGTCCGAATGGGGCAGGTAAGTCGACCTTATTAAAGGGCGCTTTAGGTATGGTAGACAAATCTGGAAGTGTCTCGTTTAATGGGCAACCCATTGATAAAATTCAACATGAAGTCGCTTATGTTGAGCAGAAGGGAAACCTTGATATGGATTTTCCTATCACCGTGTTACAGACGGTTTTACTAGGGACTTACCCTAAGCTTGGTTGGATTAAACGACCCGGAAAAAAAGAAAAAGAAGCAGCAAAAGAAGCTTTAGAACGTGTAGGAATGGAAGAATTTGGCTCCCGTCAAATTAGTGAGTTGTCAGGGGGACAGTTTCAACGGGTATTGCTAGCACGTACTTTAGCACAAGACGCGAAACTCATTTTTCTTGATGAACCATTTAGCGGAATTGATATTAAAAGCGAAGGGATTATTATGGAACAATTATTTGATCTACGGGATCAAGGAAAAACCATATTAATCGTGCATCACGATTTGACAAAAGTCGGGCAATATTTTGACGGACTGATTTTATTAAATCAAAAATTAATCGCAAGTGGTAAAGTGGAAGATGTTATGACAGATGATAATTTGGCTAAAGTATTTGGTGAAGGTGCCTTCACTGATATAGGAGGTAATTAAGCATGTTGGGACAATTTATTAGTGATTTAATGAATTATGGTTTTTTACAAAATGCATTGATTACTTCAATCATTGTAGGAGTTACCAGTGGCATTATCGGCAGCTTTATTACTTTAAAAGGGATGTCTTTAATTGGTGATGCCATTTCTCATGCGGTGCTCCCTGGAGTAGCTATTTCCTATATGATAGGTATTAATTTCTTTTCTGGAGCAGTGGTGGCTGGATTACTAACGGCCTTAGGTATTAATTATTTAGACCAAAATAGTCGGATTAAATCAGATTCAGCTATCGGTATTGTCTTTTCTGCTTTTTTTGCACTAGGAGTCATTCTGATACAAAAAGCTCAAAGTGCCATTGACTTAACATCCATCCTGTTTGGAAATGTTTTAACAGTCAGTGATGCCAATCGTCATATTACAATGTTTGTTGGAGCAACCGTTATTTTAGTGGTGGTTCTATTTTATAAAGAATTATTAATTACAACGTTTGACCCAACGATGGCTAAAGCTTACGGTTTGCCAGTAAAAATGATTAATTACGGAATTATGATTTTGTTAACGTTAGTCTCGGTAGCTTCTTTACAGACTGTTGGAGTAATATTGGTGGTATCTTTACTGATTACACCAGCTTCTACGGCCTATCTATTGACCAGTAGTTTATCTAAAATGATTGGATTAAGTGCTTTGTTAGGTGCTGTCGCTGCAGTTATTGGTTTATATTTTAGTTTTACTTATAATTTACCATCTGGTGCGATTATTGTTTTAGCAGCCTCCGCAATGTTTGTATTAGCTTTCCTATTTTCACCGAAACAAGGTTTAGTATGGCAGAAAATAAAATATAATCATAAATAAAATTAGAAAGAAGGAGATTTTGTTGATGAGCAAAAAGAATATTTTTCGAAGTTTAAAGACCATTGCTATTGCTGCAATAGCTGTCTTATTAGTTGCATGTGGTAACGGTGGTGGAGAGGAAACATTCGGAAATGGAGAAGAAGAGACGCCTGAAACATTAAATGTCATTAGTAGCTTTTCTATTCTGACAGATATGGTAGAAGAAATCGGTGGCGAATATGTTGATGTCCATAATTTAGTGCCTATCGGTACGGATCCTCACGATTACGAGCCGCTACCAGAAGATATTAAGGCAGCAACGGATGCAGATGTTTTGTTTTATAATGGCTTAAATCTAGAAGGTGGAGAAGATGGTTGGTTCTTCCGACTAGTCAATTCAGTGGATCAACCAGAAGAAAATGTTTATGAAATTGCAAAAGATGTAGAACCAATGTATCTCGCAGATGAAGAAGGGCAACAAGAAGTGAACCCTCACGCGTTTCTATCTCCACAAGTAGGCGTGCAAATGGCAGAAGCTGTTCGGGATGCATTAATTGAAGAAAAACCAGATCAAGCAGAATATTTTGAAGAAACAGCTGCTGATTATTTAGAAAAATTAGAACAAATTGATTCCGAATATACAGAAAAAATTGGTGAGATACCAGAAGAAGATCGAGTATTCGTGGCCAGTGAACAAGCTTTCCAATATATGACAGATGAATATGGCTTAGAAGAAGGATATATTTGGGCAATAGATACGGATGAAAATGGAAGTCCTGATCAAATCAGAAATGCGATAGAATTTGTTAACGAAGAACAACCAAATGTTCTATTTGTAGAATCAAACGTGGATACCCGTCCAATGGAAACCGTTTCTTCAGAAACAGGTGTTGAGATTTACGATCGTCCTATTCTATCTGATGAAATTGGTAATCCAGGCGAAGAAGGAGACACGTATACTAGTTATTTAGAATATAACTTAGACGTTATCACAGATGGATTGACAAAATAAAAAGAATAGCAATTAATTAAAAAGATGTAAGAATTCGATTTAGAATTCTTACATCTTTTTTGTGCGCCTGGCATGTTATGTAACTTAGTGGTGAAAGTCCACGACAGACTT
>CAJUOQ010000017.1 GCA_910588235.1 uncultured Atopostipes sp.
ATTTGGGACATAATCATTTGTTAATAACTAAGACATTATCATTTATTAATGACATAAAATAAAGAAAGGTGGCTCAGATTCTTTACAATCTTTATTCACAGCGTTATACTATTTAACAGGTGTTGCGTGACTATTGGTTGATTTGAACATCTGCCTCGTAAAGTGCACGCATAGACAAGTAGAAAAAAGATCGAAAAGGTCTAGCAACACCATTATTAAAGAGTTACAGCAAGGACCGCTAGCTCAGTCGGCAGAGCAATGGACTCTTAATCCATGGGTCAGGGGTTCGATCCCCCTGCGGTCCATAAATATCATATTCCTTAAAGCGTATTGAAACTTTGAAGTTTCAATACGTTTTTTTTTGCAATGAAAACTTGTGGGTCAGTTTCTCTCCTATGGGGCCAAAAAGAGTTCTATTGCTCTAGAAATCTTCCTCGCGAGCACGAAAGACAATTACGTGTCCACAGGCTCCTTTCAAATGAAACATTCGGACGATAACCAACGGCATACCGAATTTACCTTCGATATTTCACGTTATTCGCTTAGTGCTTTTTGAGAAATAGGAGGAGTCTCGCCCTTCGCCTATGCAAATTGATTGCAATGTTCGAAAGGATTGCAGTAAGCTCTAAACAATTCAATGGTTCGTTTTTGAAAAACGAACCGACTAGGAGGCTATGAGATGGCGAATATATTAATTACAGGCGCAACGGGTACGATCGGTACCGAACTGACAAAACACCTAAGTGATCAGCATCAACTGACATTAGTCGATATTGATTTTACGGATTTTCCCCAGGAACTCACAGAAGGTGCAAAGGTTATAGAGACAGATTTAATTCTTCCTGAAAATTGGGAAGGCATCCTGGATGGGGTTGAGTATGTGATTCAGCTGGCAGGAGAGCCGGATGCTGAGGCGGTGTTTTATGGAGACTTACTCGAAATGAACTACAAACTGCCTCATAACTTATATGAAGCGGCCACTCGAGCACCTACTTTAAAAAGAATTATTTTTGCTAGTTCGGTTCATGCGGTGGATGCTTACCCCGATTATGTTCAAGTGAAAGCCACGGATCCCGTACGTCCTGCTGATTTATACGGTGTTTCGAAAGTTTATCTGGAAGGTTTAGCTTCTTATCATGCAGCGATTCATGAGATTGAATCGATCGGGATCCGCATCGCGGATTATAAAGCAAGTGATGAGGAACTCGATGAAAATGCGGATGAACATGGATTAGCGATGTATTTTTCTAGTCGAGATATGAATCATTTAGTCGACTGTTGTTTAAAAGCTGAGCTCAAAACACCTTATCTAATCGTGAATGGCATCTCTAAAAATACTTTCCCGCGTCTTTCCTATGAAGAAGCACAAGTGGAATTGGGGTATCAACCGCAAGATAATGCTTTTGAGAAAAGACATTATGGCCCCAAGGCTTAGCGTCTCTGCGAGACAAATTTTAATTTAAATAAGAATCAACGCATATTTCCTATAATTTTACTCACTTATCGATAAAAAAAGCACCTCATCTGAGGTGTTTTTTAATGCAAAATATTTTTCACTTGTTCCCAAAGTTTTCTGAATTTCTCTCGGGTCGTTTCCGGTTTTTCGATTGTAATTTTGATCGCTTCATCGGGGGTTTCTTTTTTAGGAGCCGGTTCCTCGACAATGGTCTCAAAAATATTAGTGGTATCGATCGGGTGATCTTTCACGAACTGCTCCCCAGCACTGATAATCGGCTCGCTATCTCCAAACTTAAAAAGCCCTGGTAACTTGACATCGAAAAAATATTGTTGGTCCGCGTTATGAGCTAAGGACTCTTCTTGAGTTTCAACCATCAAGTTGATCGCGCGTAAAGCGACCTCCAAACGTTTTTCGGCCGGTATTGTATTTTCCAAAACAGGTATTCGCAAGGCAAGCACATGCTCAATTTTATCTTTTGAAAATAGTGGAGCGGGAGAATTCATCAAGGTACCCCCATCAACCAACTGATAGTCGTCAATTTTTACGGGACTTAAAATAATCGGATAGGCACTGGACGCCAAGCAAGCTTTAGTCACTGAAATATCTTCTTCATAGAATATGGCATCCTCATATACGGTTTTAAAATATTCAGGCTGATTGGAGAAAATAACCATTTTATTGCTCACAATATCGACCGCTGGAATCGCCAATGGTTTTGGGATATCAGACAACATCACCTCGCCGTATAATTTATTGACGGGTCGGATCACCTCTGCCAATTTATCCATCAACACCAAGCCCATCGGTTGTCGTAGGGAAAACAAACTGAAAAAGGCTTGAATGCCAAAAAGATTACTTTCCTCAATCGCCTGATCTGTATCACGAATAATTTGATAAACTTCGTCTGCGGATAAGCCACTGGCGACAGCAGCCGCAAGAAAGGAGCCCATTGAAGTACCTGCGACCGCATCAACCTCGATACCTTGCCGCTCTAGATCTGCATAAGCCGCAACCTCAGCCCAAGCCTGAACACCTCCACCTGCGAAACTTAGGCCGACTGATTTTTGACGTACTTTTTGATTCGTCATCTCTTCCCTCCTCCTTCATTTTATCTTTTACTCATACCTCTATTGTACTAGTCGAGTGCGTTTCATGAAAATAAGAGCTCCTATATTTCATAAACTCTTCCAAAAAATTCCTTTGTGTCTCAAACAAAAACACCTCTACTTCTTCCATTAAAAAGTAAAGGTGTTCACGTTCAATTATACATCTAAATAATGAATCCAGGCTTCCGCAATAGCTGCATGACCGGTCAAAGTGGGATGGACACCGTCGTCTCCTGTATAAGTCTGAAAGCCATTTTCGATGCCTAACGTATTGAGTATGCCGTCTAGTGGAACTAAAGCCGCATGGTACTCATTCGCTAAATGACGGACGATTTGGATCCGCGGATCTAAATGCTTGCGCCAATGGATGCGATCTTTAGGGTAAGGCAAGACGTAAGGCTCCATTAACACTACGCGTGCATCTGTTCGATGCGCCAGCATTTTTAATAACCAGCGGTAATCCGCTTCAAACTGCTCCAACGCTGCTTCATCTAAAGTTTCCTCGTCCCCCATACCATACCAAACATCATTCACTCCCACGAGAATCGAAACAATTTCTGGATTTAATTCCAAACAATCTTCTTCCCAGCGGTTCTTTAAGTCAGCCACCCGATCGCCACCGATTCCGCGATTTAAAATCTGTAAATCATAGGTAGGGTATTTATTGAGTAAATAGGCGCCTAAAAGCAACGGATATCCTTGACCTAAGTCCTGATCATCGTTGCGATTTCGATTGACGTCCGTAATACTATCTCCAATCAATAAGATTTTATTTTGCGGTTTAATCGTGATCTGTTCGCCTATTTTCATCTGATCAATATCTTGACTAATCATGTCTTGTTTATCCATATTATCACTCTTTTACTTTAAAGTTTTTTCAATAAATGCGACAAAAGCAGCTTGTCCTGCTTCATCCGTTTTAAAAACACCCGCATTTTCTAACACTTCTACAAATACCTGTCCAACCCCAGTTTCTATAATCTCTCGTACATTTTCGGGAGTGATTTGTTCTTGTGCGGCTTTTAACTCTTCCGCCCAAGCTTGATGAATGTCAGCTACTTCTTTTTGTTCACCTAATAGAAATGCTTCTACTTCTAATAGTTCATCCTTTAACCGAGGCGGTAACACCGCTAAGCCCATGACTTCAATCAGACCGATATTTTCTTTTTTAATGTGTTGCACATGCGGATGCGGGTGGAAAATACCATCCGGAAACGCCTCTGATGTCCGATTATTTCGCAAAACAAGATCTAACTCAAATAACTCACCATGCTTACGAGCAATCGGTGTGATCGCGTTATGCGGAGTGTCCTCTGTATAAGCGTGAATACCTACTGCTTCATCCGAATAATCTTCCCACGCTGCCATCACCTTTTCTGCTGCTGCAGCTACTTCGTTTGTGCTTTCTCCGCGTAGACGGATAACAGACATCGGCCAGTTTAAGATTCCTGCTTCGACATTCGGTGCCTGCTCGATCATAAATTGGTAAGTATAAGCGGCATCTTGAATCGGGAAATGGTGACGTCCGCCTTGATAATGATCGTGGCTTAAAATAGACCCACCCACGATCGGGAGCCCGGCATTCGAACCCACAAAATAATGCGGCAATTGACGGACAATTTCCAACAAGTTGCGCACAGCTTGAGGACCGACATCCATCGGTCGATGCTCTAACGCTAAAAATATCGAATGTTCATTGTAATAGGCATAAGGAGAAAACTGAAAGCCCCAAGCATCGCCTGCTAAATCCATCCGAACAATTCGATGATTCGTACGCCCTGGATGGGTTAAATGCCCCGCGTACCCCTCATTTTCAACGACTAAAGCATTCGTTGGATAAGTTGTCGATTGTTCAAATTTGGAAGCTAAGGCAATTTCTTTGGGATCTTTTTCAGGCTTAGATAAATTAATCGTAACTTGGATTTCACCAAAATGTTGATCCTCGTAAGTAAAAGCAATATTTTGTGCAATTTCACGTGTTTTAATATAATTATTTTGTTGACTCATTTCAAAGAAATGATCCGTTGCTTGTTTAGGACTCGCTTCATAATCTTCCCAGAACATACGATTTACTACGGAAGGTAAAGGTGTGACAAGGTCCATAATTTTAGAAGCCAATACGTCACGCGAAGCCGCTAAGTCATCAATCACTTCTGCTGTTACAGCATACTCCACCAAAGCATCTAAAATGTCTAAACGATCTTGTGGACTCTCTTCTAAAGTCGTTGCTTTTTTAAACGCTGTTTTCTCCAGAAGGTCTAATAAGCGGTTGGTTATATATACTTCATCTAGCGGGTTTAAATCTCCTATCTCTATGCTCTTTTGAATAAAACCAGTAATTAATTGATCTATCTTCATCATCATGCTCCATTTTCTTTCTTATAATTTTTTAGCACCATCAGCGGTTTCCGCGTGGTAAAATTCAGGGGCGTATCCAATTTCCGTTTCATATCCGTGGCGTACATTTTTTATAAAGGGATCGACTTGTTCATTTTCAACAATCGCAATACAACAGCCACCAAAGCCGCCACCGGTCATCCGAGCTCCGATCACTCCCTCTTGTTCCCAAGCTAAACGAACCAGTAAGTCCGTTTCTTTAACCGTTACTTCATAGTCTTCGTGTAAAGAAAGGTGAGATTCGTTCATTAATTCCCCAAATACTTCAAGTTGGCCATCCGCTAGCGCTCTCGCAGCTCGTTTTGTTCGTTGATTCTCATACACCGCATGTTTCGCGCGTCGTGCGATTTCTCTATCCGTAATGGCATACTTATACGCTTCAAATTCACTTTCCGACAATTCGCCTAAGTTTGAAATAGAAACAACTTCTTGTAGCATCTGCACCGCTTCTTCACACTGCTCGCGGCGTGTATTATATTCAGAATCGACTAATTCACGTTGTTTCAATGAATTCATAATGAGCAGCTGGTGATCAGGTAAAGCAAAAGGAATTTGTTCATAGTCTAAAGTATCTGTGTCTAACAACATCGCATACCCTTTTTTAGCATTAGCGACAATGAACTGATCCATAATGCCTGAATTTAGATTTAAGAATTCATTTTCCACACGCATCCCTAGTTGTGCAAGCGTTTCGCCGCTTAAATCCACACCATATAAATCATTCGCAATCACACCGGTCAATATTTCTAAAGAGGCCGACGAAGAAAGAGAAGCACCGTTTGGAATGGTCCCATAAATCAGCACATCAAAACCTGTAGTAAACTCGTGCGTCATTTCTTGAATATATAATAACATGCCTTTTAAGTAATTTGTCCATTGACTTTCTTTTTCATACTGAATATCCACGAGCGAAAAAGTAAGGACACCTAAATCTTTAAGATTTTCAGAATAAGCCGCCACTTTTTGATCTTCTCGCGGCGCGACCACAGCATAAGTTCCCATGGTAATCGCACACGGGAATACTTTTCCGCCATTATAATCGGTATGTTCGCCAATCAAATTGACCCGACCCGGCGAAAAGTAAAACCGTTCCCCTGTATAACCAAAGACCTCTTCAAAACGCTGAAACAATTGTTTCTTATTTTCCATCAAGATACGCCTCTTTTCTTTTATTTTTAACCTTTTTTATTAAAATCGTTACAATATTTTCAAACTTATGCTATTCGCTTGTGCTATAATGGTCCTAAAGAATAAAATGAAATTTAATTCCTACACAATCCTATAAGGAGGTTGTTCATAAATGTTTTTTCCATTTTATTTTGATCCGACCTATATTCTTGTGATTATTGGGTTGGCCATTTCCGGACTCGCGTCAGCTTATGTCAATAGTACCTTTAACCGCTACAGCGATGTCCATTCACAACTCGGTTACAATGCTTCTGAAATTACACGCTATTTATTAGATTATGCCCATTTAGAAAATGTTCGCATTGAAAGAATCCGCGGAAATTTAACGGATCACTATGACTCACAAAATAAAGTCTTGCGTTTATCCGATGCGACCAATGATTCCACCTCGGTGGCAGCGATTGGGGTAGCCGCACACGAGGCGGGACACGCCTTACAAGATCGTGATGATTATGCCTTTTTACGTTTCCGTTCGGCTTTGGTCCCGATTACAAATATTGGCCAAACCGCTGCTTTCCCTATTTTGTTAGTGGGCCTTTTCTTAGGCGCTGGTAGTGGTCAGACATTGATCAACATTGGTTTGATTCTCTTTTCATTAACCTTTTTATTCCAAATTGTCACGCTACCTGTAGAGCTTAACGCCTCACATCGAGCGCTTTCAATTTTAGAATCAGAACAAATATTACTAGGTGAAGAATTAGAAGGAGCGCGTAAAGTTTTACGTGCCGCTGCCTTAACTTATGTTGCTGCCGCGATTGCTTCCTTCCTCAACGTCTTCCGCTTATTCCTCTTATTTGGAGGCGGAGGTCGTCGGAGAGACTAAACCCGTAAGCCTCTTTCGTTACCTCTATTGTAAATGATTTAACAATAAAAACAAATATGTAAAGAAAAAAGACGTAGCCCCTTTTGGGCCACGTCTTTTTTAATGCTTTAAAAATCATCAAAATCGCGGAAGTCATTGGGATCTTGCCCGACTTCTTCTGAATGATGGGTTTCTCTGCGCGGGTCTGACATTGTTTGTCCTCTTGTAGGCTCATCCTGTAAGTAGTAACCTCTTGTGATGTTTTCGTAAAAGATTACTTCACTCATCACCATATAAGGAGTTAACCATAAGTTCAATAAGCCAAAAGTAAGACCGGAAAGGAGTACCCAGCCAATAAAACTTAAATTCAAACCAAATAACTCCGCTTTATGTCCGTCCATCAATTTCTGGCTTTCTGCTAAACAAGCACGCGCACTTGGTTGTTCGCCGGTCCGATCGACTGAATCCTTATAAATAAGTTCCGCTTGTGAATAACTATAAGCTTTTACAATTCCGGGAATAATCAAAAGCAACGTCCACAAGAAGATATATAAATATTTCAACAGCTTCAATAAAAAGAGCTTTGAAAAATATTGCGCTCGAAAAGGGGCGGCTATTTCCTGTAGCGGTTCAAGGATATACTCTTTATTTCTGAGTAAATTCATAAAACCAAACGTCATCCCTAATAGTAAAAAGTCACGAACTAAGTCAAGCACCAGGCCCCAGGTCTGCCCATCGGTTGTACTCCGGTAAAATACAACCGAGAATATAACAGGAACTAAAGCCATGATGAATGCTTTTGGCCATTGACCTTTTAGTTGTGCTTTCGCTTCTTTTTTTATTTCAGCTGTTGTGTAAAACTCTTGTCTCGTTATAAAATTCATGAATTACCCTCATTCATCCGTTGACTCGATACCAAATTCTTCACGTACTACAGCAGCAATCCGTTCACAATAAGCTGTGACTTCTTCTTGGGTCGGTGCTTCAGTCATCACACGTAGAAGAGATTCCGTTCCACTTGCACGAACAAGCACGCGTCCTTCATTCCCCATCTCTGCTTCTACTTCTTCAATGACTTTTTGCACTCGGGGATCCTCCATGACTGCCTCTTTATCCGTCACACGAATATTAATGAGTTCTTGTGGATAAGTGGTCACAGCTGCCGCTAATTCAGATAAAGGAAGGTCTGTATCTTCCATCACCTTCATCAACTGAATACCAGTTAATAACCCATCTCCTGTCGTCGAATGATCTAAGAAGATGACGTGTCCTGATTGCTCACCGCCTAAGTTGTAACCATTTTTACGCATTTCTTCGACCACGAAACGGTCACCGACTTTTGTTTTCACAGACTGAATATCTTGTTCTTCTAACGCATGATAATAACCAATATTACTCATAACGGTAGAAACAATAGTTGAATTCTTTAATTGTCCATGATCATTTAAATATTTTCCACATATATAAAGAATTTTATCGCCGTCAACAATCTCTCCATTTTCATCAACTGCAATCAAGCGATCGCCATCGCCGTCAAAAGCAAGCCCTAGATCGGCTTCTTTTTCAACGACCGTTTCAGCTAAAAGCTCTGGATGCGTACTCCCAACCCCATCGTTGATGTTCAAGCCATCCGGCGAGTCTCCAATCACATAAAAATCTGTTTCTAAATCTGCAAATAAACGATTAACAATCGGACTTGTGGCACCATTCGCTGCATCTAAAACAACGCGAAGGCCTGATAAATCTCCTGGGATTGTTTGTTTAAGGTATTGAATGTATTTAAGGACACTTTCTTTATACTCTTCAGCAGTACCAATCCCTTCTGCGCTAGGACGTGGTAAGTCATCGCCTTCTGCATTCACTAACTCTTCAATTTCTGCTTCCTGTTCGTCAGATAATTTAAAGCCATCTGCCCCAAAGAACTTAATTCCATTATCTTCTGCGGGATTGTGCGAAGCTGAAATCATCACGCCGGCTGTCGCATTTTGTTGTCGTGTTAAATAAGCAACACCTGGTGTTGAGATGACGCCTAAGCGTAAAACCTCTGCTCCAACAGACAATAAACCTGAAATGAGAGCATATTCTAACATACGCCCACTGATACGTGTATCGCGCCCAACAAGGACTCGAGGACGATCTTCTTCAATATGCTGTGCCAGCACATAACCTCCAAAACGACCTAATTTAAAAGCAATCTCTGGTGTTAACTCACTGTTTGCTTGTCCTCTCACACCATCTGTACCAAATTTAACCATTATAGAATACTCCTTTATTTTTCGATATGATTACTCACTCATCGTGCTATTTTGATTTTCTTCTGTTACTTCAATTAATACTTCTACCTCATCTTGATTCACTTCTTCAATGCCTTCAGGCAAGCTACCCACCGGGACATTGATTAAGGTAGATTCTGTGATACCCTCTAAGTTTACTGTAACCGGGAAGTTTTGTAAATCATTGACCGCTTCTGGATCCCCTTTAATTGTTAAAGATTCAGATTCGCCATTGCTCAATTTCAATTCATAATTATAACCTGCGACCCCACCATCACCTTCTCGCAAGACGATTGGGACTTCTTTTTGGGTGCGGACAACAGGAGCATTAATCTCCACTTGACTAGGATCGGCATTGACATTTAATAAATTATCATTGGCATCTAAAACTAAGACTTGCGCCGACGTCAATAGATCGGATTTAATCTCTTGTTCATCGGAAGAAACTTCTACGATCACACGATCAATTTCATTCATAGTAGAGGCAGCGCCCGATAAACGAACAACACTTGTGGATAAGCTAGGATGTAGAACTTCGTAGCCTTCCGCAATGTCTAAGTCTTCATCGATCTCCACTGCCAACTCATGTTCTTCCGTCTGTTTTTCTTCAATCGTTAGATTCACAACCCCTGGACTCACACTCGCCGTGATATCATCCGAGAGACCCTTCGCTTGCAGCTCCACTGAATGTGTCCCTTCCCCTAATTCATTTAAGTTGGGGGTGGTAATCGTATAGTTTTGAGTCGCAACGGTTTGAAAAATAATCGCTTGTGGACCTTCAATGCGGAGGGTCGCTGAATCTGGGATTCCTGAAACAAAATATTGATCAGTATCCATATTCACTTCAATCGGTAAGTTCGTAATAATTTCGGATCCGTTAATACTAGCTCCATCTGTCGGTTTATTTGATTGAAAACGGGCCTGATTTTCTAAATTTACAAAGAAAAAAAGGCCAACCGCAAGGATGAGAGCGAAGATGCGAGTAATCCATGGATTATCAAAATTAAATTTCATTCACCACTCACAGCCTTTCGAATTGCTTCGATGATGTTATTGATATATTCAGCAAATTTATTGGGTTCCTCTTCGACTTCTTCTGGAACTAAACGTTCTGATAGATAATCATGTAAACTTTCAGGAGTCAAATCAGCAATTAAATTACTGCGGTTCGCAATACTAATGGAACCTGTCTCTTCAGAAACAATGATCGTGATCGCATCTGTTTCTTCAGATAGACCAATCGCTGCTCGATGGCGTGTGCCATATTTCTTAGGAATGGCGGCACTCTCCGAAAGCGGTAAATAACTCGCTGCCGACGCAATTTCTAAGTTCCGAATAATCATGGCCCCATCATGCAGTGGCGTGTTTGGAATAAAGGTATTGATAATAATTTCAGAGGAAATTTTAGCATCCAACGCAATACCCGTTTTGATATATTCACTTAAAGGCGAATTTCTCTCAATGGAAATCAAGGCCCCGATATGCCGCCGACTCATGTACTGGATAGCTTCAGCGATTTCATCAATCGCTTCTTCAACAGGGTTCGCTTCTTTTCGCATAGAAAAAAGACTCCCTCGTCCAATATGCTGTAAGCCCCGCCGTAGTTCCGGCTGAAAGATCACAATCAGCGCAATCGCTGACCACTGGATGACAAAATCGACAATATATTCAGTTGTATGTAACTGAAATAAAGAGCTCAGGAATTTAATACTAATAATCACTAAAATGCCCTTCAATAATTCAGTTGCTTTTGTTCCTTTCGCAATGCGGATTAATTGATAAATAAAAAGCGTTACAATTATTATATCAATAATATTAACCAAAGTTGTCCAGGACCACAAATTTGTCCATTCAAAGTTCTCTAACCATGTAAGCATAAAGCACCACTCTCGTTATTTTTGTACCATTAGTATATCATAGCTGACAGATTTTACAGCTGTATTCTTCAAAAAACTCGCTTAAAAACCAAAAAAGCAATGCACAAATCCGTGCATTGCTTGGTTGACTGGGCTGCCAGGATTCGAACCTGGGATGCACGGGATCAAAACCCGATGCCTTACCGCTTGGCCACAGCCCAATATGAGTGGAGGGAGAAGGATTCGAACCTTCGAACTCGAAAGAGGACGGATTTACAGTCCGTTGCGTTTAGCCACTTCGCTATCCCTCCAAAATGTATATGACCCCTACGGGATTCGAACCCGTGATACCGCCGTGAAAGGGCGATGTCTTAACCACTTGACCAAGGGGCCTTCTTTTTTCACGCAAGACCTATCTTACATGATGGGATGAATATTGTCAACAATATTTTTAAAAATTGTAAGTTTTTTACGTCTTTTCCTCGAAAATCTCTTGAGGACAATCTTTTTATTCGTAAAAATTTTCTATAAAGATCATCCAAATAAAAACAAGCCAAGGATAAATATTCAATCCTCGGCTCGCATTTCTTTTTACTATGAATCTTATACACCTTTTAAGAGATCCGATTGTGTTTTATATAAATCATAATAATAACCTCTTTGTGCCATCAGCTCTTCGTGCGTACCCGCTTCTAATATTCGGCGGTCACCGATATAAAAGATCCGATCACTATTTCGAATCGTTGATAGACGGTGAGCAACAATAAAGGCTGTTCGTCCTTCCAGTAATCGGTCCAATCCTTCTTGCAGCAGAATTTCTGTCTGCGTATCGATACTAGAGGTCGCTTCATCCAAGATGAGTACTTTCGGATCGGCTAATAAAGTTCGCGCAAAAGATATTAATTGTCTCTGTCCTGCTGATAAAGTACTTCCCCTCTCTTGTACACGAGTATGATAGCCTCGGCTTAAATCTTTAATGAAATCATGCGCCCGAACAACTTTAGCGGCTTCGATGACTTCTTCTTCCGTCGCCTCTAAATCTCCATAGCGAATATTTTCCAAGATCGATCCCGAAAAGATAAAAGTTTCTTGTAACATGACCCCAATCTGTTTCCGAAGCGAATGAACGGTCACATCACGGATATCAATCCCATCGACTAAAATCGCCCCTGCTCGAATATCATAAAAACGACTCATTAAGTTAATGATCGTTGATTTCCCTGCGCCTGTCGGTCCCACTAAAGCAATCGTTTCTCCTGGTTTTACGTGAAAGGATAAATTCTCAAAAATTGTTTGATCTGCTTCATAACCAAATTCCACATTTTGAAAAATAACTTCTCCTTTAACCGGTGGCATTTCAAAAGCATCTTCCGCATCCTCAATCGCCGGCGGGATGTCTAACATCTCAAAGACGCGTGCGAGGTAAACGGTACCTGAAACTAAAGAATTGTAAAAATTCCCAATATTAATAATCGGATTCCAAAAATTGTTAACATACCCGACAAACGCAATCAAAACACCTGTGGAAACGTCTACTCCTAGTCCTCGAATACCGACAAAATAAACTAAAGCAACCGTAATTGAAGCAATGTTTTGGACAATCGGTCCGAGTAACAGCTGAATCTTAACCGCATCCATCCAGGCATCTTTTTGTTGCCGACTGACATCGGAAAAGACATCATGATTAAAGCGCTCGCGGGTAAAAGATTGAGTCGTTTTAATCCCAGCAATACTCTCATGTATATAGGCATTGAGGTTCGCTTGTTTGTCACTCAGGCGATCATAAGCCACGCGCTGTTTATTTTTAATGATCATCGTTACCCAAAATAAAATCGGGAGTAAGATTAAACTATATAAGGTTAATCGCACATCAATCACTAACATAATCGTTAACGTAACGAGAATACTCAACACATCGGAAATGACGTTAATTAAACCCGATGATAAAATATTACTCAAATTATTAATATAATCCACTACACGGATCAATATTTTCCCATGTGGACGCGTGTCAAAAAAAGTAAAAGATAACTTTTGAATGTGTGTAAATAAATCAGAACGAATATCCTGTAACACATTCTGTCCCAGCAAACTAATATTATACTGGCGATAACGGATCGTCCATCCATTTAAAATCGTAATGGCGGTATAGGCCACTACAATGATCACCAACAAGGTACTATCTCCTCGAGGAATCACTTCATCGATCACAATACTCGTTAGATAAGGACCCATAATCATCAAAATATTTGCTAGTAGAACGACCAATAATAAAGCAACGACCGCTTTACTATAAGGCTTTAAATAACTTCCAATTCGTTTGTAATTATCGACATTTAACGATTCTTTTTCTTTTTTATTTTCATTCACTTGGTCCATTTTGATGCCTCCTTACTCTCCTTGTCCGAGTTGTTCTTCATAAATCCGGTAATACGCGCCTTCTTTAGCTAACAATTCTTCATGCGTCCCCCGTTCAATAATTTCTCCCTGCGAAAGAATTAATATTTGATCGGCATCTTTTACAGAAGATAAGCGATTCGCAATAATAAAGGTGGTTCTTTCTTGACTAATGTCTTCCATCCCTCTTTGGATTTTGACTTCTGTTTCCATATCTACCGCTGATGTGGTGTCATCTAAAATTAAAATCGCAGGATTTTTTAGTAAACCACGAGCGAGAGAAATTCTTTGTTTTTGACCACCCGAAAGGCCGCTTCCTTGCTCGCCTAAATAAGTCGCATATTTCTCCGGCATTTTTTCAATAAATTCTTTCGCATCCGCTACCTCTGCTACTTCTTCAACCGCTTCAATCGGTGTTTGAGGAAAACTATAAGAAATATTACTTTGAATTGTATCCGAGAATAAAAAGGCATCTTGCATTACGACCGTAATATCTTCACGTAAATCAATCACGTTCCATTCCCGAACATCGACCCCATCAATCAAAACTCTTCCTTCGGTCGGATCAAAAAATCGTGAAATTAAGTTAACGAGGGTCGATTTCCCAGAACCCGTCTCACCTAAAATACCAATCGTCTCGCCTGGATGAGCTTTAAAGGATACATGATCTAGCACAAGTTGTTCCGGGTCATCCGGAAAGGCAAAAGAAACATCTTGAAATTCGACCTCGCCATGGATTCGATCGGCTTTTTTTCGTTGTTCAATCGGAATTTGCGGTTCAATAATTAACATCTCGCGAATTTTAGTCGTGCCTCCAAATAAACGTTGCAAGTCATTCATGTGGCCGCCAAGATTACGCATCGGCAAATTAATCATCCAAATTAAACCGGTAAAAGTCACTAAATCCCCAACACTCATTTCATTGGCGAGGACTAACCAACCCCCAAAACCAATCGCAATCACCGACATAAAACTAGCAAAGGTCTCGAGCAAAGGTAAATAACGTTTCGAAATGGACGCCGACTGCATATTACTTTCTTTATAATCATCATTCACTTTTTTGAATTTTTCTTCTTCATAAGCTTCGTTCGCAAAAGCTTTGACGACTTTATTTCCTCGAATATTCTCCTCTACCATCGAGTTCAAGCGGGAGAAACTCTCACGGATTTCATAAAAAGCTCGGTTTGCTCGCGAAGAAAGTAAGACCGTAAAAAGGGCGATAAATGGCGTCACAATTAATAATGAAAGGGTTAAACGCCATTCAATCGTTCCCATAAAGATTAAAGAAGAAATGAATAAAACAATATTATCTAAAATATTGAAATACACCCAGGCAATACTATGGCGAATCGCATCCGTATCCCCTGTCATTCGCGCCATAATGTCACCTGTACGGGTATGATTAAAGAAAGAAAAATCTAATTCTTGCAGCTTCCGGTAAAGATCTCCCCGAATTTGAAACAAAACATCTTGACTGATGGCCTCAAAACGTACTTGATAGCGATATCTAAAAAAAGTTCGGATCAATACACTGCCAATCATCGTCAATAATAACGGGATTAATAAATCTACCCGACGCTCATTGATTACAAAGTCTACAATTAAACCACTAATATAAGGTTGTACCATGTTTAATAAAGCAACGACTACGGTCAAAAGACTACCTACTGTCCAACTGGTCGAATAAGGACGGATATATCTTGCTAACCAACGAATGGTGTCCATTTTCTCCCCTCCTGAATTTTTCTAATCTCATGATCATAAATAGTTTATCGCGATTCGAAAACGGTTAGAATGGATTATAATAGCAAATCTTATGTATTTTATTAGAAAACCGAAAACAAAATGAATGGGAGTTTTCAGCACCAGTGGTATACTTTAAGAGACCACATCAGAAAATAGGTGATTTTTATGCTGAAAATCCATTCAAAAACATTTAACCCAGAAGTTCTTTATGTATTTGATCATTCCAACACCGGTCCTTCCTCAGGAAAAAAGCATGCCCACGATTTTTTAGAACTTTCCATCCTTTTAACCGGTGAGACTTTTTATGAGATTGACGATAAAACGTACCATTTACAGCAAGAAACGATCTTAGTTTTAAACCCAGGCGTCGAACATCAAGAATATACCCAAGCCGGCATGGAAAATTCCCAAATTCATATCGGTCTGCGTCATTTTAATTTTTCTGGTTATCAAAGGGACTTTCTCCCTTTAGAAACAAATATTATCCAACTAGGGAATTATAAAGAAAAATTTTTTGAAACTTGCCAAGAAATTATTTCAGAACGAAATGAAGCGAAACCGGGCTATGAATTGATTTTAAAAGCCCTTGTTTTTAAATTGATTGTCTACTTGTTTCGAGATAATCGAACTTCTTTAAGTGAAGAACGCCTACTTGTTTCTAATCAAGAAAAACAAGAATTTGTGAATGAAGTGAAATTATATATTGAAAATCACTACAATGAAGAGTTAACTTTGGACCATATCGCTCATGCGTTTTACACAAATTCAACCACTCTTTCCCGCTCTTTCAAACAATTTGGGGGTGACACTCCGATTAATTATTTAATTACTTATCGCTTAGAAAAAGCCAAAAATATGATCCAAGCGCATCCAACCCTTTCGATTAAAGATATTGCCCAAAGCGTGGGCTATAGCGACTCTTTATATTTTAGTAAATTATTCAAAAAACAATATGGGGTCTCTCCCTCCTTTTTTGCTGAAAACAATGAGGAAAATAAGCTGGAATGAAGTTAACAGTCGATTCTAGAGACTCATTTTGAAACCCATAGCCCTAATCGTACCGTTGGAATGGTGCCGCGGGAAGATAATCCATTTAGCGTACTGGTGGAACGGCACCGCGAGAAGATAAGTCATTTAGCGTACTAGTGGAACGGCACCACGGGAAGGTAAGCCGTTTAGCGTACTGATGGAACGCCACCGCGGGAAGATAAGCCGTTTAGCGTACTGGTGGAACGCCACCGCGGGAAGATAAGCCGTTTAGCGTACTGGTGGAGCGGCACTGCCGGAAGATAAGCCGTTTATCGTACTAGTGGAACGGCACCACGGGAAGGTAAGCCGTTTATCGTACTGATGGAGCGAAACCGCGAGAAGATAAGCCGTTTAGCGTACTGGTGGAACGGCACCGCGAGAAGATCATCCGTTTATCGTCCGGCTGGAGTAATGCCGTCAAATGAATTTTTAATCGAGTCTTCCACTGGATTCGTTTGAGATAGCAAAAGACCCATGAGCTACTGCAGAGTAAGCTCATGGGTCTTTTCTAATTTTTATTTTTAATTTTCGTCTGCCATAATGTGTCCATATTTATCAGGTTTACGTTTAAATAATTCGACGACATATGGGCAGGAAGGACTAATTTTCTTGCCTTCTTTTTCCATTTCTTCTACGAGACGGTCCACTAATTGCTCGGCAATGCCTTGTCCTCGTAAAGAAGGATCCACAAATGTGTGATCCGCATCGATTACTTTATCACTGTCTCCTACAGGTTTATAAGTGATTTCCGCGATTCTTTCGTCGGCTTCATTTTCTTGATAGAAACTATTTTCATCTTTTTTAAATTCCATTCTTAACCCCTCATTCAATATTTAAATACTTTATGAACTAAATTGATTAACGCTTCTTTATTTTTGGTTTCTCTTCCATTGCTTCTTCTGCGCATAAGCGAGAAATGAGTTCAATTTTTTTGTCCTGAAATTCTTTCTTTCGATCTTGGATGGCCTTATTAAACTTTGCTTGATCTGACATTTGAACTAATCCCCCTTTTGAGGTTTTCATTTTGTATGCGTAGATTGTAACAGAATGATTTTACAATAGAAAGACTTTTCTGTAAGTGGCATACAATGATTATTTCTATGTCCTTCATTTGTCTTTCTAAATTCATTGTAGCGCATTTTTTATTTTGAAGAAAGCATTTTCAACCATTCATCATTCTTTTAATTTTCTAGGCGTAAAGCAACCGCATTAACCGCGACGATCACAGTACTTAAGGACATCAGTATTGCTCCGACAGCTGGGCTCAATGTAAAGCCAATTGGTGCTAATACACCAGCAGCTAAAGGTATTGCAACAAAGTTATAACCGGCACCCCACCAGAGATTTTGTGTCATTTTATTCGTGGTTTTATTGGCTAACTCTAAGAAAGCCTCGATATCTGCGGGGTCAGATTGCGTCAAGATAATATCGGCAGAATCCAAAGCAACTTGAGTGCCTGCACCTACCGCAATTCCAACATCGGCTAAAGCTAAGGACGGCGCATCGTTCACACCATCTCCGACCATAATGACGGTTTTATTTTCATCTGTTAACTTTTCAATGAATTGATATTTATCTTGCGGGGACTGGTTTGCTTTATATTCAATCCCTAATTCTTCAGCAACGCCTTGTGCCGCCTTCTCATTATCTCCTGTCGCCATAATGGGTTCGATATTATTCTCTTTCAGTGCTTGAATTAAATCATGACTGGTGGCTTTTAACTCATCACCTAAAGCAACAGCTCCAATGGCTTGCCCATCTTCTACTAAAACACTGGCAGTCGCTCCTTTTGGAATTTCAAGGTTCAAGTCCTGTTCATAGGATTTTTGGCTAATAAGCTCATAATGTTTCCCCTTAGCTTCGCCTTCGACTCCTTTTCCAGAGAGGACATCGATCGAGTCAAAATTAACAATCTCTACTGCTTCTTCTTCCGCATACTGGGTAATAGATTGTGCAATTGGATGACTTGAACCACCCTCGATACCAGCCATTAAACCCGTAATTTCAGCTTCTGTATAATTTTCGTCTAACACTTTAATATTTAAAACTTTAAATTCACCTGTTGTTAAAGTCCCTGTTTTATCTAATAACATAACATCTGCTTCATGAGCCGCTTCTAACGCTTCACGGTCTTTCACTAATAATCCGCGACTAGCCCCTAAACTTGTACTACGCGCCACAACTAATGGAATCGCTAGTCCTAAAGCGTGCGGACAAGCAATAACCAAAGTCGTCACCGTGAAAGTCACTGCCGTCGGTAAATCTTCCATTAATAACCAAGCAATAAAAGCAATGATTGCGACTGCAACAGCAATATAGAATAACCAGCCAGCTACTTTTTGTGCTAAGTTTTCAGCATGTGAGGGTTGGTTTTGCGCTTCACTAATCAGTGTTTGCACTTGCGAAATAAAAGATTGATCCCCAGTTTCTTGGACTTCAATATATAAAACGCCATCTCCGTTTGTAGAACCCCCAATGACTTCATCTTCGACATTCTTTTCTACTGGCTTAGACTCTCCCGTCAATAACGCTTCATTCACACGCGATTGTCCGCTCGTAATCACGCCATCCGCCGGGATATTTTCTCCCGCCTGTACTCGAATTAAATCGCCTACTTCTAAATCAGCGACCGGACAGGTCTCGATTTTTTCATCTTCGAGGACCACATGAGCATCTTTAGGAACAAGTTCCGCTAACGATTGCTGCGCATCTCCCGCATCCCCAATCGCCTTCATCTCAATCCAGTGCCCTAAAAGCATAATTAAGATTAAAGATGCAAATTCAAAGAAAAAGTCCATAACATGGGTGTCCATGGTATACCGAGCGATCACCGCATAAATACTGTAAAAGAAGGAAACACTAACCCCTAAAGAGACTAGCGCCATCATTCCCGGAGCCTTTTGTTTAAATTCATCCACTGCTCCCTGGTAAAATGGTTTTCCGCCATACACGAGTAAAATCGTCGATAAAATTGCAACTAAAATATCGGAATAAGGAAATGTAAATTGAAAGGGTAAAGTAACCCCCATCATCGGTGAAAGGATCATAATAATTAACCCGATCGGCAATGATTTTAGAAATAACTCCTTAAAATTTCCATGATGGTGATGGGCATGTCCGCCTCCTCCATGGTCATGACCCTGGTGATCATGATGTTCCTCATGTTGGTGCTCTTCATGATGATGTTCGTGTTCACTCATATTTATTGCCTCCTTGTTTATTTTCACACTGATAGTTTACAATTGTAGACATTAATTGTCAAACAATTGCCTTTTCATTTTAACAAGTTATAGTTTCTTTCTATCTATATCATTTAGCCGTAAAAATATCATTATTCACCTTTCTCCCATTGTTCTTTTTATGCATTGAAACCTTCTCCAATTCGATATCTTTGATAATTTTCAATCCTTGTTTTATGGTGAATTCAGAAGATCTGAAACTGCCGGAACAATTAAGCACAGAAAGGAAATTATCATGGATGACAAAATCACAGCTGGAAAAGCTGCGTTAAACGTTATTGAAAGCTGGGGCGTCAAACAGATTTACGGAATTCCTGCCGGTTCACTAAATGGCATTATGGATACTCTGTATACGGCACAAGATACAATCGACTTTATTCAAGTTCGCCACGAAGAAGTGGGAGCTTTAGCTGCATCAATGCAGCCTAAGTTTTCTGGAAATATCGGAATCGTTTTAGGTTCTGGTGGTCCAGGAGCAACGCACTTGATGAACGGTTTGTATGATGCGCGCGAAGATGATGTGCCTATGCTTGCGATTATCGGTACTCGTCCGCTCAAGGAAGTTAATCTAGATGGTTTCCAAGAGTTAAACCAAAACCCAATTTATGCCGATGTTTCTGATTATAACGTCCGTGTTGCTTACCCGGAACAATTACCAAAAATTATTGACCGTGCGATTCGTGAAGCGATTGGTAAAGGCGGCGTCGCAACAGTCGAAGTGCCCGTTGATTTCCACTGGGCTGAAATTGATAATGATGAATGGTACTCTTCCGCAAATGGTTACCGTAAACCACTACCGCCACATTTAAATGACAAAGATATAGAGAAAGCTGCAAAACTGTTAAAGGAAGCAGAACGCCCAGTCATTTATGCTGGAATTGGTACACGTGGGCATGGTAAAGAAGTTGTAGACTTAGCGGATAAATTGAAAGCACCTCTCATCGTTACGGGTAAAAACTATGATACCTTTGATTTCGAATATGCGGGTTTTATGGGTTCTGCAGGTCGTGTTGGCTGGAAACCAGGAAATGAGATCCTTGAAGAAGCCGATACGATTTTATTCGCAGGTAGTGATTACCCATTTGTTGAGTCAGGAGGTCTTTTTGAAGATAAGAAATTCATTCAAATTGATATCGATTCAACTCGAATCGGTAAACGACGTTCAGTCGATGCAGCGATTGTTGGGGATGCAGCAGAAGCCATTCGTGAGCTTACTGAAAAAGTAGAGGACAAACCTGAAAGTGCTTGGTATCGTGCGAGCTTGAAAAATGGTAAAAACTGGCGCGACTATATGACTTCACTTGAAACGAAAACGGAAGGTGACTTACAAGCTTACCAAATCTTTAACGCGATTAATAAATATGCGGATGAAGACGCCACTTATTCAGTAGATGTTGGAAATGTAACTCAAAATTCTGTCCGTCATTTACACTTAACACCTAAGAATTTATGGCGAACTTCTCCTAAATTTGCGACAATGGGGAACGGTTTACCAGGGTCCATGGCTGCAAAACTTGAATTCCCAGAACGCCAAGCATGGAACTTATCCGGTGATGGTGGAATGGGTATGGTGATGCAAGATATTGTGACAATGGTCCAATATGACTTAGCCTCTATCCACATTGTCTTCACCAATATGATGTATGGATTTATTAAACGTGAACAAGAAATCTCAAACAAAAATCCATTCTTCGGTGTAGATTTTAAAACGCCTGTTGACTTCGCAAAAGTCGCAGAAGCACAAGGAGCTGTGGGTTATACCATTACTTCTATTGATGAAATCGATGAAGTTTTTGAGAAAGCAATAGCCGATGAAAAAGCAGGAAAAGTCGTACTCATTGATGCCAAAATCACCAATGAACAACCTATTCCTGTTGAATATTTAGTCTTAGATGAAGAAGAACATTCTGAAGAAGACATCCAAAAATACAAAGACCGCTTTGAAGCTTGGAACTTGAAACCATTCCGCGAATTCTTAGAAGAAGAAGGTTTAGAACCAAACGTCAAACATTCAAGACTGGGTAAATAAAAAGAAGCAAATCCCTTATTAGGTTAGAATCGGCAACGGTTCTAACCTTTTTTATATCCAAAAGACGACTATAATGAGTGATTATAGCCGTCTCTTTCTGTTTTATTTATTATTCGTTTGCTTTTTCAAGCGGAAAAACAAATTCAGTTAAACCGGCATCCTCACGAAGTTTGATTAAATCTTTTTGGATAGATTCATTCACTGGCAACCCAGTTTCTTTTCGCTCTTGCCAAGTTAAGTATTCTTTTTCACCCGCTGTATAAATTCGTGCTTCTCCAGGAGCTCTTTTCGCGGCACGCAATTCTCTTAAAATAGCGCCCGTCGTTTTTTCAAAACTGTCTCGACCCATAAAAGCTTCGGTATCCACCGCTATGAAAAAGTGACCCAGGTGGTATTTTAAATGGCCTTCTTCATCATTCATGCCGGCAAGTTTACTCAAAAAGTTTCCTTGTTGTAAGGCCGCGGAGAGAACTTCGACTACTGTCGCAAAACCATAGCCTTTATAGCCCGCTAGTTCTTCGCCAATTCCCCCTAAAGGAGCTAAAGCCGCATCCCCCGTAACTAAGCCTTTTAAAATTTCCTCAGAATCCGTCATGGCGATACCGTCTCTTCCGATGACTGTACCCGCTGGCGTGTCTTTTCCTTGTCGCTCAAATACTTCAATTTTTCCTCTCTGCATAATTGAAGTTGCGGCATCTAAAGAAAATGGAAAAGCTTCATCTGTTGGAAAAGCAAAAGTTAATGGATTGGTTCCTAATTTATTTTCTACACTAAATGTGGGCGCAATCGATGGCCGTGCATTCGTCCCTGACATGCCGATACATCCTGCTTTAGCTGCCATTTCAGTATAATAACCAGCAATCCCATAATGTGTGGAATTACGAACAGCCACCATTCCCATTCCGTATTCCTTCGCTTTTTCAATTGCGATACGCATAGAATGATGGGAAACCACTTGCCCCATTCCGTCATGCGCATCAATCACGGCCGTTGTCGGGGTTTCGCGGATAATTTCCCAGTCAGTTGTTGCTGACTGCGTGCCCGCTTGAATTCGATCGATATACATCGGTTTCAAACGGTTGGCTCCATGACTATCGATTCCTTTTTTATCCGCATCAAGTAAGACATCCGTACAAATTTCTGCATCTTCTTCGGGTACACCATTCGCCACAAATACCGCTTTGACGAACTTATAATATTCGTCCCAATCTAAATAAGCCTCCATTTTTCTTCCTCCTCGGATTTTTAAAACGCTTTCTAAGTTGTTAAAAGTGTAACAACCTGTGGGTACATAGTCAATATGTTACCTATTTTTTGAATATATAAAAAAACAACGCGACAAGGCGTTGTTTTTCAAATCTTTTATCTTACGGCAGAGATTCGCGTAATCGCTCGTTCTAAAGCTAATTCCGCTTCGCGTGCTTCTCGTGTTGATAATTCTGAAGCTAAGCGTTCTTCTGCTCGTTTTTTTGCACGTTCTGCTCTTGCTTGATCAATCTCATCAGCATATTCAAAAGTGCGAACGAATAAGTGTGCTTGATTTTCTTTAAAATTGAAAATTCCTTCCGAGACAACAACTTCTTCCCTATCGTTCTCACGAATTAATAGAATTTTCCCAATTTTGACCGGAATAACTGCCGGCATATGGTTTGCTAGAATCGTACGAATTCCATCTTCTGTAGGGAGAGAAACGCGTTCGATTTCTTCTACTTGCTTTTTACCATCCATAGTTAACATGGTTAATTCAAACATCTTATCCCTCCACTACTTTTCGGCAGCTTCAATAACATCATCAATGGTTGCTTTAAATAAGAAAGTACTTTCTGAAATATGATCGACTTCACCATCTAAGATTGCTTTGAAACTACGAATCGTATCTTCTACTGGTACAAATACACCCTTCATGCCGGTAAAGCTTTCTCCAACGTGGAAAGGTTGTGATAGGAAGTTTCTGATTTTTCGCGCACGATTGGCGGTTAGACGGTCTTCCTCACTCAATTCATCCATACCTAAGATTGCAATAATATCTTGTAATTCATCATAACGTTGTAAAATTGCTTGAACTCTCTGTGCAATTTCTACGTGTTCTTCACCCACATATTCTGCAGCAAGCAAGCTACTGTTTGACTCTAGTGGGTCAACGGCTGGATAAATTCCTAATGACGCAATGTCACGACTTAATACGGTTCGCGCGTCTAAGTGCGCAAAAGCGATGGCTGCCGCCGGGTCCGTTAAGTCATCCGCTGGTACGTAGATCGCTTGAATCGATGTAATCGCACCATCTTGTGTTGAAGTAATTCGTTCCTGTAAGTCTCCCATCTCGTTTGCCAATGTCGGCTGATAACCAACTGCTGATGGCATACGTCCGAGTAAAGCTGAGATCTCTTGACCTGCTTGGATATAACGGAAGATATTATCGATAAAGAGTAAAACATTTCGTTGTTGTTTATCTCGGAAATATTCAGCCATTGTTAGTCCTGATAAAGCAACACGCATACGAGCTCCTGGTGGCTCGTTCATTTGCCCATAAATAAGAACGGTCTGGTCTAATACGCCTGAGTCTTTCATTTCATAATACATATCGTTCCCCTCACGGGTACGCTCACCAACACCAGCAATGACGGATAAGTCACCCGTTTCCATTGACGTGTTATGTATTAACTCTTGCATAAGAACCGTTTTTCCAACACCGGCTCCCCCGAATAATCCAATCTTTCCACCTTGTGGATATGGACAGAGTAAATCAATAACTTTTACACCTGTTTCAAGAATTCTTGTACTTGTTCTTTGTTCATCAAAAGCTGGCGCTTTACGATGGATAGGCATTTCAAGGTCTGCTTCTGGCTTTCCTTTTCCATCAATAGTGTCTCCTAAAACGTTAAACATACGTCCAAGGGTAGCCTCTCCCACTGGTACTTCGATAGGTGCACCTGTGTCTGCTACTTTCGTACCACGCACAAGTCCATCAGTGGATTCCATTGAAATACAACGAACAATGTCATGTCCGACGTGTTGTGCCACTTCTAATACAATTTCCGGATCCGTTTGGACAATTAATTTATTATATAAATTCGGAAGTTCTTCTTTCTTGAATTTTACCTCAACCACTGATCCAATAATCTGATTGATTGTTCCAATATTCATATTTTTATTCCACCCCCGCTGATAGTTCTAAAATCTCTTGAGTAATTTCTTCTTGTCGTAACTGGTTGTAACGGTTTCTCAACTCTTCACGCATCTCGTTCGCATTATCTGTTGCTTGTTCCATCGCAATACGACGGGACATGTTTTCTGAAAATTTCGATTGATAATACGCTTCGTATAAAGTCATAAATAAATAAAATTCTTGGAACCGTTGATTCGCTACGTCATAATTAGGTTCATAGATCACCATATCTGTTCGTAATAATTGCTGATTCAATTTACGCCAATGGATTTCAACGGTGTTTCCGCTCATTTTAGGGACAGCTATTATAATTCGATAATCTCTCATTAATTCTACAAGATCATCATAAAATTCTTCAATATATAAGCTATCACTCGAGCGGAGGTCGTTGACGACTTCGACATTCGAATTTTTTTTCATTCTGTCAAAGCCTTGTGTACCAATCCAATAGACATAATCTAATTCTTGAGCAGCTTTTTGCATTGTACGATTGTATAAAGAAGCGAGCCCTAAATCAGAAGCAATACAAATGCCGAGAATAGGTAAATCTTTAGAATCTTCAAACGTTTCTGTTTCCATCCGTTCAAAATCTTCTGTAATTTCCGCTAATTCTTGCATTTGACGTTGATATTTTTGAAGCTTACTCATTGAAACGAGATTCATTGCATTCGTAATTTTTGATACTTGATTGACTGTGTCTAAACGTAACTGAATCGTTTTAACGTTTTCAGCCATTTTGCATCACCTTAAACTCGTCATAAAGCTCTTGCATGACCGCATCAATACGTTCTTTTAAATCATCTGTTAATTCATAATCTTCTGCAATATCTGCTAATAAGTCTTGGTGGTTTTCTTGGAACGCTTCATGCATATAGCGCTCGAATGGACGCACTTCGTCCACTTCAAGTTTGTCTAACCAACCATACTTACTTAAATAAATACTTAAAATAACAAGCTCATGCGAAATAACTTGTTGTGCTGGTTGTTTTAATAATTCAGTTAATCGTCGACCATGATCAATTACCGCTTGGGTTTCTTCATCAATATCAGAACTGAATTGTGCAAAAGACTGCATTTCATCATATTGAGCTAAGTCTAGTCTTAAAGACCCAGAAACATCTTTCATCGCATCTGTCTGAGCATCAGAACCAACACGTGAGACTGAAAGTCCACTATCAATCGCAGGACGTCTTCCACCTTGGAAGTCTTCTGTATCTAAGAATAATTGCCCGTCCGTAATTGAGATAACGTTTGTTGGAATATAGGCACTAATGTCTCCTAATTGGGTCTCAACAATTGGTAAAGCAGTCATCGAACCGCCACCGTTTTCTTCATTCAGCTTTCCGGAACGTTCTAGCATACGTGAGTGTAAGTAGAAGACATCTCCTGGATAAGCTTCACGACCAGATGGACGTTTTAATAGTAACGAAATTGTACGATAAGCTACCGCATGTTTTGATAAGTCGTCATAGATAATTAAGACGTCTTCTCCTTGATCCATCCAATATTCACCGATAGCAGTTCCTGCATAAGGCGCTATATATTGTAAAGCGGCAGAATCATCTGCAGGACTATTTACAATCACTGTATAGTCTAAAGCACCGTATCGCTCAAGTGTTTCTTGAACTTCAACAACGGTTGATGATTTTTGACCAATCGCTACATAAACACATTTCACATTTTGATCTTGTTGGTTCAAGATCGCGTTAATTGCAATACTTGTCTTTCCTGTTTGGCGGTCACCGATAATTAATTCACGCTGACCTTTACCAATTGGAATCATAGCGTCCACTAGTTTTACCCCTGTATATAAGGGTTGGTGAACACTTTTTCTTGCCATAACACCTGGCGCTTCTCTTTCCACATAACGTTCTTCTGTTGCATTAATTTCCCCTCTGGCGTCGATAGGTTCTCCTAGTGGGTTAACTACTCGTCCGAGTAGTTCATCCCCTACTGGAACTTGTGCAACTTCGCCTGTTCGGTAAACGAGATCATTTTCACGAATATTTTCGTCGCCTCCAAGAAGGATAACACCTACTTGGTTTTCTTCTAAGTTTAAGGCTAGACCAAAAGTATCATCCTCAAAACGGACTAACTCATTGGACTGCACGCCTCTTAAACCGCGAACTAAGGCAATCCCATCACCAACTGTTAAAACGGAACCTGTGTCTAAATCACTAAATTCCCAATCAATTTGTTGAATTCTTTCTTTCAATTTTTGTACGATTTGTTCATCTTTTTGATCCATGCTGCACCTCTCTTATAATTTGATCGATGCGCGAACGAAACGTCGTATCAATAACCGCACCATTTACTTCGAGTCGTAGTCCTCCAAGAATTTTCTTGTCTACAACATAGTTGATTAGATAATCACTACCCCAACGTCTTTCAATTAACTGTTCGAGTTGTTGTTTAATCTTTGAACCAAGAGGAACCGCGCTAAAAACTTGTACATCGTATAGTAAGTTTTCTTCAACTAAAACAATGCGATAGTCTTCAGCCACAGTGTCCAATTGACTAAGCATCCGATCGTGAGCTAACACTTCTAAAAAGTTGATTAAAAGTGGCTCCATTTCATCAGCCAAAATACTTCGAATAGAAGAAAACTCTTCTGGTCGAAATTCAACTAAACTGACATAATCTGGTAAATTATCAAATACTTTCACCATTCGAATTAGTTCATGATAATAAGTCACAGAATCTTCGTCTGGAATCGACGTCATTAATGCATAAGCATATTGTTTAGTGAGTCTCATTGTTCACCTGCTCCAATTCTGATTCTAATACCTGAAAGACTTCTTCATCATCATATCTATAATTTTCTAATGTTCGTTCTGTAACATTTACAGCGATTTCTAAGACATGATCTTCCACTTCTTGTAACATAAGTGCTCGATCTTTTTCAATTTGGTTTTGAGCTTGCGAAAGTAATGCTTCTCTTTCTTCTTCAGCTCGTTTTATAATATTTTCGCGTTCCTGTTCAGCTTCTCTTTGCATCATTTCTTGTTGTTTACGTAATTGTTCTACTTTTTGTTTGTGTTCTGTTTTTAGAGACTGAGATTTTTCCTCAGCCTCTTGTTCAACTTCTTCCGCATACAGTTGAGCTTTATTTAGCTCTTCAGCTCGGGTATCTAAATAATTCATAACATGTTCATGAACATATTTACGATATAAAAGATAAATAATCCCTGTTGCTGCTAACTGGACTAAGAATGTTAAAAGATTCGGAAAAAGCTTCTCCGCTATATCGGTCATATTTTATCCCTCATTTTTTGAATCTTAGAATACAAATAATAGTAAGAATGCAATTAGCAATCCGTAAATTGACGCAGTTTCTGCAATACCCGCACCTAACATTAACATGGTACGAATTTCATTTTCTGCTTCAGGGTTTTTACCAACTGCTTCAACAGCTTTAGCTGCTGCCATCCCTTGTCCGATACCTGAACCTAGTCCTGTAAATACTGCTAATGCTGCTCCTAGAGCTACTAATCCTTCTCCAATTCCCATCTAAAACGTCTCCTTTTTTATAGTTTTATAATTTTTCTTGAGGTATTTCTACCCCAATGAGTATTAACGATAGTGAAATAAATAAGAAAGCTTGTAAAAAGCCTGCAAATAAATCAAAGTACAAATGCAATACTGGTGCCACAATCACACCAATAAAGTTGAAGTTACCAATCAACGGAACAAAACCGCTGAGCCAGCCAGTAAATGTATAGAGTAAAGACATAATGACTGAACCTGCAATAATATTTCCGAAGATACGTAGAGGTAAACTAATTAATGGAGCAATCTCTGAAAAGATATTAGGGATTAAAAAGAAAGAGAATGGTTCTAATAGACTTTGAAAATACCCTTTCACTCCATTTTCTTTTAACTTAACTCCTTGAATAGACAACCAAGTAATTACAGCGAAAACTAAAGTAACACTAAAGTTCCCTGTAGGCGCTGGCAGACCCACTAAACCACTTATATTGGATACTAAAAGATAAATAAATATCGATCCTATATAGGCAGAGAATTTAGGTCCATAATAATCGCCCATTGTGTTAATGGTGTAGTTATTTATCCATTCAACATATGAAATAGCAGCTGCTGTTAAACGACTTGGAGTTTCATCATTTCGAAGACTCTTTATTTCTTTACTGATATACCAAAAAGCAAAGAAAAGTGCAGCTGTTACAATCACAATAGATATTTGTTCTGTTTGAAACATCATCACGCCCCCTTTAACCAAAGTAATTTGTAATAAACATTAAAATGCGGTCTGCAAAATACGCACCGAAAATAGCTAATGGATTAATATATTCCGGTATCATAAATGAAACTAATAACGGAAGCGCAATCCAAACAATGACCCCAAATAAATAGGCCACGTAAGAGCTTACCGAAAAGTTTTTAACATCTATTATTCGGTTCAGTATTTTTTCGCGGTTCAACCGTAGCAAAACCATGAATAACCAACCAACTAACCAACCGATCCCATAGGGAAGGCCAGCTATAAACAATCCGCTTCCTAGTATTATTACTATATAATGAAGCTTAGTCATGACTCCCTCCAATGGTAATGTTCAATATACAACTTTACCTCTATCGGCTAAAATTCTCTAAAATTAAATAGAAAACACTGTTTAAATCAATCCCTGAACACTACCTCATTAAAAATCCATATCTAAATCGTAACAGAAATCAAAACAAAAATCTTGTCTTTTCTCAATTTTTCACAAAAAATCCTCAGATGATTTAAGGATTATTTCTTAGAAGAGATCTTTTTTTACAATTCAAAACTAAATCCTTCATTAATAGATAAATAACAAGACAATTCCAATAATCGCTGCCACAAATAAAGTAAAGGGAATAATTCGCATCATCACTTTTCCTTCAAGCCCGGGTGTGTTGACTGCTGAAGTTCCTAAAACAATATTTCCTGGAGCTAAAGCCATCCCAATAGCACCCCCAGCTGTCTGTGCTCCTAGTACCGCTGGAATATTTAAGCCGATAAAGTCAGCGGTCAGATATTGGAAGTTTCCAAATAAAATATTGGAAGACATATTGTTTCCAGTAATAAAAGAGCCTAATAAACCAATAAATGGTGAAAAAAGCGTATAATAAGAACCTAAAACAGCTGTTATCCCTTCCGCTAACACCATAATTTGACCTGTTCCCGTCATTACTCGAGAGATTGCTAATAAAGAAAGGACCGCAATACTTGGCGAGATCGCTCTTTTTAACGTTCGTTTAAATATATTTTTTACAGGGTGTTGATTTTTAACAAAGCCCGCTTGTTTATAATAAAGATATGAAATGAAGGCCGCTAAAAATAAGAATGTGCTCGCATGGGTGAACGGCTGAAACGGTGAATAATTCTGTACAGCTTCATTCACAACCCCGAAGCCTGTGACAGTCTCTGGGAAATTTGGTCCATAGGAAACTTGATTTAATAAACGATTTAATGGCGTGATCAATAAGACACCTAAAGTAATGAGAGTCATCAAGATATAAGGAATAAGCGCTTGAAAAGGAGACATTTCTAACTGTTCTTTTTCATCTTCTAATTCATAATCTTTATCCTCCATAATTCTACTCTCTTGAACCGCCCACTCTTCATTATATAAACTTGATTTAGATAATAAGATGAGAACAATCAAGGTGAGCGCACTTGGTAGAAAAGCGGCTAGCTCTGGATTAAACTGAGCAATTAATAATTGGCCGCCTCCTTGGATAGCCGTAATAACTAACACAGCTACAAAACCTTTTTTAATCGCTTCGCCTTTCCCATATAAATACGTAATCACAAAGTTCGCAACTAAAGTTAAAATGACTAAAAAAGCTGTCGCAAAAAAAGCAATATTATTCATCAAAGGGACACTTTCAATCATCACTTGTTCCATCAGTGCATCCCAAGCCAGCGCTAAGGTCCCAAAAGTTCCTGCCCAACTATGCCCAAGCAACGGAACAATGACAGCCCACATCGGTTTGACACCAATTTGGATTAATAATGGAGCCGTTACTAATACTGGAACTCCAAAGCCTGTTACGCCTTGTAAAAAGCTAGCAAAAACGACACCAATTAATAAAATGCGAATGAGTTCATTTGGTGCAATGGTTTTAAAGAGCTGGTTCAACGTTTTAAACGCATTAACTTCATAACTGACTTCATATAAAACAATAGCTGAAAAAATGACTAAAATAATACTTAGTGAACCCCATAATGCTCGTAGTAATTCGACACCAATAACAGAAAATGATCCTTGAAAAATCGTCATACCTAAACCGATCGTAACGATTAATGTAATGGGAGCAGCTTTGATCGCACTCCACTGTAAAATGACCATAAAAAGAATTAATAAAATAATTGGGACAGTGCCCAAAATCCAATAAAATAAATTCATAGGTATATCCATTTGTCATGACTCCCTTTCTACTATTCAATTTTTAAAAATGCTTCCTTATTCAACAAATATTGAAAACCGCACAACAAAATAGTCTACTTTTAAATAGACCATTTTGAAAAAACATATTTGTTTTGAACTATTGAAGGCATTCTTTATTATAGTCCTTCCTTCCACTTTTTTAAATACTCTAAGAGATATTAGCCGAACAAAATTTCATGGCTTTTGTACGGTTAAATTTAACGTTATAGATTGGACAAGTTTTCGAAGAAGGATAAGAGACTATTTAACCCTAAACCTAATGTTATGATGGTAGCAAACCCACCTAGAATATTTTGCATTAAAGTATTTTTGTACTCCCCTAATAATTCCTTATTGTTTGCCACAATCATAATTAAAATCGCTACAATCGGTAAGAACAAGCCACTAAACGCTGAAGCAAAAATAATAATTTGCGTAGGACTTGTGCCTAGGGCAGCAAAGATTGTTCCAACAATAACGGCTGCACCTCCAGCAGCTCGTGCCCTCATATCATTGGCGTCCCACCTGAACATACGCGCCATCACTACTTTTAAAATAAGTGGAGTAGCAATCGCAGAAGATAAACCAGCCGCCGCAATGCCCACATCTCCAATGATTCGTGCGTAACTTCCGAGGACAGGTTCTAACATTCGTGAAAATACGATCGGGCTATCCACTTCGGTCCCGGTACCATATAAGACCGTTCCACTGGTTATAATAATAGCCGCTGTAATAACAATACCAATCCCCACATTGAAACTTGTATCAAATTTTGACGCTTCTAAGTCTTCAGGAGTATGCCATTTTTCAGCAGCCGTTACCGCTTGCATTAATAAGTTGATCCCAATTAAAGTCGTACCAATTAAAGCAATAATTGTGACCCCAGAACCTTCCGGAATACTCGTTGGGACGAACCCTGTAAGAACCTCCCCGTAATCTGGATTCACTAAAAACATAGCGAGTACAAAAATAACGCCCATTAAGCTGACAAAGATAGACATAATACTTTCTAAAGTCTTCGCCGTCCCCACAACAACAGCATAAAAAGCAGCGCCCCCTAGGATCAATGCTCCCGCCCATTGTGGGATATTTAACGCATCCGCTAAACCTAATGATCCGCCAATTAGGTTCCCTGCTTCAAGTCCAAAGGCTGTTGCAAATAATGTCAGAATAACAATACCAGTAATCAGAACTTTGGCGACTTTATTGTTAGAAAAACTCGCAATCGCTCCCTCTGTAACATCATGATTCGAAATAATACCGATTCTTGAAGACATTTCCATTAAAATAATAAGTGCGAGTCCTGAAAACAAGATCGTCCACAGTAATTCATAACGGTAATTCACGCCAGCTAACGTTGTAGTTGTAATCGTCCCTGGTCCAATAAAAGCACTCGTTACAATCGCCGCCGGACCCATCTCTTGAAACTTTTCTTTTAGCGTTTTCTTCCTTTTTATTTCTTTACTCATTGTTGTTTCCTCATTTCCTCTTATATTTTGTGTCACTTAAAACAACCAAGTTTTTGTCTAAATCTCCTCTCTTTTTACATTTTTTAATTTTTTCACACAATAATATAAATGAGAATGCAACTGTTGATTGACTAATCATTTTAGTTTCAATGCACATTCTCGTAACTTAAGATATATAACTCCTAGGAAAAACACAGAAACTGTTCCCAAAGATTCTAAACTCTAAATAGTGCTTTGAATTAATCTTCTAAAAACTACCACATATGCCGCGCACTGTTAAGCGATATCATTTCTAGAATAGCCAAAATTGATAGCGCATTCAATGTGCTTTTTGCTGTAATTATAAATTGATTTGTCTATACTACACAAGTTTTTCACAAAAATAAAAGATCTACCCTCAGCTTGGATAGATCTTCTGTTCGTCTTATTTTGTAAAATCTAAATCATTTGTTTTTAAAAAATCGAGTTCAGCAACCGTTGATTTTCGCCCGAGGGCTTCATTTCGATGCGGATAACGTCCAAACTGATCAATAATCTTTTTATGATCATACATAATTTCTGTATGCAGGTCGTCATCTAATTCTAGATACAGCTTTTCGGTTATTTCTTGAATTGCTTTTGATTCTGAGTGCATCCAAGGCAATAAGACAAAGCTTTTCTTTTCCAGCGGTTGTTCCTCAAACTCGGGACAAGTCATGGCGTATTGAGAAAGCACGAGCGCCATTGAATCTTGTGTATAACTTAATGCCGTCCCCCGATTTAAGTTGCGTGAAAATTGGTCGAGCACAATAATTTCTGCCAATCGTCCTTCAAAGGTATCTCGCCACTTATAAAGTAATCCTTGCCGGCCTGCTTCCCATGTGTCATAAAATCGTTCACGAATTTCTTCATCAAACGCATCGCTTTTTTTGAACCAATCTTCTTCATTCGCTTCCTTGAACCAAAAGTCATAGACTTCTTTTGCTGATGCTATTTTCATAACGACACTCCTTTTGCTAAATTGTAGGTTCATTTTAACACACGCGTTCTTTTTTTCTTTTATTCTGATTTTGGCGATAAACGTTTATATTGATTAATGAGAAGCACTATAATATAATATTAACAAACCTTTAATTGTAAACGATTGCATTGTTTTCGAGTGTTTATTTTTATTAATATTTTGGAATTCCTTTAAATACTAGAATGAAAGGATACGTGATTTAAATGAAAACGAAAAAGTTTATGAAAAGAATTATTCCCTTTTCCATGCTTGCAGCGGGATTAATTCTTTCTTCATGTGGGAACACAAATGACACCACCGATTCCGAAGAAGCCGGAAATTCTGGAGATGTCACCCTTGATTATATGATTTGGAATGCTTCCGGAAAGGACGGGATGGATGCTATCGCTAGAGCGTTTGAAGAAGAAAACCCCGGAATAAAAGTTAATGTGCAAGTAACCCCATGGGATCAATATTGGCCCAAACTAGAAGCAGCTGCATTAGGTGGAAGTATGCCGGATTTATTTGTGATGCACTCGCAAGAAGTAGCGAAGTATACCGAAGGCGACGTCTTATTGCCGTTAAATGATTATATTGAAGAAGCTGACATCGACATGAGTAAATATCCTGAAGATATTTCCGAAATTTATCTTACAGAGGAAGATGAACAGTTAGCTATCCCTCGGGACTATGACACGATTGGGCTTTGGTACAATAAAGAAATTTTTGATGAGGCTGGCATTGATTATCCTGATGAAACTTGGACGTGGGATACCCTACTAGATACCGCTTTAGAATTAACCGACGAAAAAAATGAAATTTACGGTATGTTAGCACCCGTCAATAACCAAGAAGGTTACTACAGTTTCCTCTACCAAAATGATGGCTATGTATTGAATGACGATAAAACAGAATCGGGCTTCAGAGATCCGAATACGGTAGAAGGTATGCAATGGTACGTAGACCTCAGTTTAGATCATGGCGTTTCGCCAACCGCTGCGCAGTTTGCGGATAATGATCGAATGGTCTATTTTCAATCAGGTCGGGCTGCCATGGGAACTTTCGGTTCTTATCAAGCGAGCACATTTGTCAGAAACGAATACACGGCCGAACATATTGACGTGGCCCCTTTACCTAAAGGAAAAACAAATGCAACCATTTATAACGGTACTGGCAACTCAATCGCTGCGGATACCGATCATCCAGAAGAAGCTTTACAATTCTTAGGTTTTTTAAGCTCTGAAGAAGGACAACGAATTATGGGCGAGCATGGAACAACAATGCCTTCTCACGAAGACGCTCGCGATGCTTATCTAGACGCTTATCCACAATATAATTTAGAACCTGTTCTGATCGATCAATTAGACGATGCTGTCATCAAACCATATTCTGATAAAACGAAAATGTGGAGTGATGTCGAGAATGATATTATTCTATCCGTATTTTCTGGCGAAAGAACTATGGAAGAAGCAGCAGACGATATGGTGACGGGAGTTGAAAATGTATTAAGTACAGAATAAATTTGGTGGTACACAGACGGAGGAATAACTATGACTGAACAATCCACGACTAAAAAGTTCAAAAAGAATAAAAAAAGAAAGTCAGCAAGACAAAAAGATATGATTAAATGGGCTTGGGTACTCATCGCCCCAACCTTTATCGGTTTATTAGTTCTGAATATCATTCCTGTATTTATTACAGGAGTGATGAGTTTTCAAAGTGTGAGTACATTTGGCGAATCTCTTTTTATTGGTTTTCAAAATTATATTCGCTTATTTCAAGATATAGAATTTTGGAGTTCTTTAAAAAACACACTTCTTTATGCTTTTATACAAGTTCCAGCAACAGTGGTGATCGCAACCATTCTTGCTGTTTTACTAAATTCTAAAATGGAAGGTTTATCTTTTTATCGAACCCTTTATTTTATGCCAATGTTAGCCGCTCCTGCGGCTGTCGCAATGGTATGGCGTTGGTTATTTAACTCACAGTTTGGGTTAGTGAACCAAATCTTACAGTTCTTTGGAATGAGTGGTTCGATTCAATGGCTTTCCGATCCCAATGTAATTATTTGGAGTTTAATTATTGTAGGTATTTGGTCAAATATCGGTTATAACATGATTTTAGTTTTAGCCGGGCTCCAAGAGATCCCCAAAACTTACTATGAATCAGCAACACTTGCCGGAGCAAATAAATTTCAGCAGTTTTTCCATATTTCATTACCACTGCTTACGCCTCAACTATTTTTCGTAGTTGTGACGAGTTTAATTACCTCCTTACAAGTATTTGACCTTGTCTATTTAATGTTTAGTAATACAAACCCCTCTTTAATAAATGTTCAAACGTTAGCTTATATGTTCTACAATGAATCCTTTGTTTTAGGGGATCAAGGCTACGGAGCAGCGATAGCGATTATGCTTGTTATATTGATTTCAATTCTGACATTTATTCAATTGAAATTCCAAGATCGTTGGGTCCACTATGACATTTAAGAAGGAGGAGGAAGTATGTACAATAAATTAACTAAAACACAAAAAACAATTATTCATATACTATTGATTGCTGGTTCGCTTATTATGGTTTTACCTTTTGTGTGGATGATATTGACCGCTGGAAAAACGATTCCAGAAACAACATCGATCCCACCCACTCTCCTCCCGGACTCTTTTCAATGGGAAAATTTCACGAGAGCCTGGAACGTATTACCATTTTTAGATTTTTTCAAAAATACATTTTTAATGATTATTGTGCGCGTCATTACAACCACGGTTTTTAGTACTATGGCAGCTTTTGCGTTAGCTAAATTAGAATTCCCAGGGAAGAAATTATTTTTCTGGATGGTCTTAACGCAATTAATGATCCCGCCTCAAATTTATATGACGCCTCATTACTTATATGCGCAAAATTTAGGATTACTGGATACCGTTGCCGGTTTAATTATGCCCGGTGTTGTGTCCGCTTTTGGTACATTTTTACTTCGCCAATATTATATGCAACTGCCTGATGAATTAATGGAGGCCGCGATTATCGATGGTGCATCAATTTGGCAAGTCTTTTGGAAGGTTTACTTCCCGCTCGCAAAATCAGGGATTGTAGCCTTAGGAATTTTTACGGCTCTGAACTCCTATAAATCATTAATGTGGCCATTGGTCGTTAATATTTCGCAAGAAAAGTTGCCTTTATCCGCTGGTCTTGCTTTACTCCAAGAGTCATTCTTAAATGATTATCCATTATTAATGGCGGGGACAGTGATTTCGGTGGTCCCTATCATTATTCTTTATATCTTCTTCCAACGTCAATTTGAAGAAGGAATTTCAACAACAGGTGGAAAATAAAGCAATAAATTTAGCAGCTATTTCTAATGCGTTTAGAAAATAGTTGCTTTTTTTGTTTGAATAGCACTGTTCTTGCGTAACGATATACAAGTTTGCTTTACATAGAAACACTCTTCCGTAAAAATATTCCAACTTGCTTCACACAAGGTTCATTTCAATTAAACAATCATCTAACGACTCATAAATTTTTTAAAATATATTTTATAAAGAAGAACGATCCTGTAAAATAAAAAGGGTTACTTTTTATTGTATTGAAAATGAACTTTTTGCGTTAATATATATTTATGAGTACAAAAAGGAGATAGTTACATGATTAAAAAAGAATATTTTAAAGATACCAAGAATGCCTATCAAACTTTAGAGGCTGTAATTCAAGCGGATCGGCCAACAGTTTTTCGTTATCTTTCCACTTCAGAAGGGATTTCAAGTTGGTTTCCTCAATTATCACTGAGTAAAGAAAACGACCAGTCTTTTATTCAATTTGATATGGGAGATGGAACTTTTGAAAAAATGATGTTGCTTGATTTCACCACCGACAAACAAATTACATATGAATGGGCCACGGGAAAAATAACGTTTGAATTAGAAGAAGTAGAAAATGGAACAAAGCTCACTTTCCATGAAACATTACCTTTGAATTTCGAAGCGATTCCGCAAGACTTTACCGGTTGGTTTGTGCAAATGAAGAACATTCAAAGCGTTTTAGAAACAGGTTCAGCTGCAAAATTAGAATCAACAGAAATTAAAGAAGTCAGAGAACAAATTAAACAAGAACTATAGATAGAAAATTCCAAATAAAAAACTCGCTCAAGGCGAGTTTTTCTTTATTTTTTCACGAGAAAAGATTTTAAATAAAAGCGACCCATTCCGTCAATGGTACATTCGATATCATGATCATTGTAAGGCTCATCCAGAATAGTCAGTTTCTTTGCTTTCGTTCCTTGTTTGATGCGAGAGGCTCCTGATCATTTAATGTCTTGAATGACGATCACAGTATCTCCATCAACCCGTTCGTTCCCATTTGCATCGCGTACGACGGCTGCTTCTAAAGCAGCTTCATGTTCTGCTTGTGTCCATTCATGGGCACACAGCGGACAAATCATCAGACGGCCATCCGTATAAGTCATGTCACTTTGACATTGTGGACATAATGGTAATTGTTCCATAACTCCTCCTTAATTTATGGTGTTTTTTTATTTTCATCAATCACAGCGTTTATAAATTTCTTCATTCACGGCTTTGTATTGATCTCAGGGATAGTTTCCTCCACAAAAACTGGCCACTACTCTCTAACGACCTTCTTTTATTTTACTCTAAATAGCTATAAGTTAATTTTAAATCCTAGTTGATCTGGTTTCTCTGTATTTCTTATTTAAGATGGTCATTTTGGTGATAAATAAAACAATTTGCGTATCTTAGAGGGGCCCTTTATAATAATGAAAGTGAATTTTTTACTAGATGAAGGAGATATTATATGTTTACTGGAGTGATTGTCGATACCCTCGCCATTTTTATTGGCGGAGCGATCGGATTATTTATTCATAAAGGAATACCTGAAAAAGTAGAACAAGCCATTATGAAAGCTTTGGCGCTCAGCGCTATTTACATTGGGATAACGGGGATGACGTCGGGTGAAAACACTATTTTTATTATTTTATCCCTCGTGATCGGGGTCGTTATCGGTGAGTTTATACAGATAGATGGAAACGTGAATCGTCTAACTCACTTCTTAGCTTCAAAAGTGCCTACCCAAGATAAAGACTCGACGTTTTCCGAAGGTTTTATCACAGGGACCTTGATGATGTGTGTAGGCGCGTTGTCTATTGTTGGGCCCATCGAAAGTGGTTTAACAGGCAACCATACGATTCTCTTTACAAACGCTGTGATGGATGGTTTTACAAGTATTATTTTAGCTTCGAGTTTAGGAGTGGGTGTTTTATTCTCAGGCTTTTTAGTTTTTATTTATGAGGCAGCGATTGTTATTTTTTCAGGCAGTCTAAATACCCTTTTAACTACCCCGATGATTGATGATATCAATGCGATCGGTTCTATTTTAGTCTTAGCGATTGGTTTAAATATGTTAAGACTTACGGATATCAAAGTGATGAATTTCGTGCCCGCCCTTTTCATTCCAATGATCGTTTTCTTTTTATATTAAAAAACGTGAAAAGGACCTAGAAGTCAGCGCTTGAAAGGACTAAAACACCTCGATGAATAAGGAAAAACCATTGATAAATATGCGTTACAAGGTTATAGTTTATGTTAGGTGAGCTTGCTCAAGTAAAAACGAAAGATTCTAGAAAAGGAAATGAAAAATGAAGACAATTACGATCCTGATTCCAGCTTATAATGAAGAAGAAGTGTTGCCTGCCTTAAAAGAGGCTTTAAATACTGTGACAAATGAACTGTCACAGTACCGTTTTGAATTTCTTTTTGTGAATGATGGAAGCTCAGACCGTACCGCTCAATTACTAACAGAATATAGTATGGAAGATGAGCGAGTAAAATATGTTGAGCTTTCCCGTAATTTTGGGAAAGAAATTGCGATGCTTGCAGGTTTTGATTACGCCATCGGAGATGCAGTCATCATCATGGATGCAGATCTGCAACATCCCCCAGAAATGATTCAAGAATTTGTTTACTGGTGGGAGCAAGGTTATGAAGATGTATTTACCATTCGAAAAGAAAAAGCGGAAAAGAATCCATTCAAACGTTGGGCTTCTTCCGCTTACTATGCGATTCTGCAGCGTCTCTCCTCCTATGAAGTGCATCAAGGTGCAGGAGATTTTCGTCTGCTCGATCGTAAATGTGTTGAAGCCTTAAAAGATTTACGTGAAAATGAAAGAAATACCAAAGGAATGTATGCTTACATTGGCTTTCGTAAAAAAGCTTTAGAGTATAAAGAATCCGAACGAGCAGCAGGAGCTACCAAATGGAAACTTTCTGCTTTAATAAAATTAGCGATCGATGGGATCACTTCTTATAGTACGATTCCTTTACGTATGTGGTCTGTTATTGGCCTCGTCATTTCCTTCTTTTCCTTTATCTTTTTATTGATTGAAATGATTAAAGTTCTTATTTTTGGATCCAGTGTCGCCGGTTACCCTACCTTGATTGCCGCTATCGTATTTTTAGGAGGCATTCAGTTGGTTTCCTTAGGCGCTATTGGTGAATATTTAGCTCGAGTCTTTACCGAAACAAAAAATCGACCCGCCTATTTCGTAAGAAAAACATCGAATGAAGAAGATAGGTCTGAGTCAAAAGAAAGAGATCAAAAAGATGAAAGAAAAAATCCTTAAATTATATTATCGTTATCGAGAACTCATTGATTATGCATTTTTTGGTGGCTTGACGACAGTTGTCAATATTGTCGTCTTTTTTATTTTGGACACGGGGTTCAATTGGCCGTATTTAATTGCCAATGCCATCGCCATTATTCTGTCGATCTTATTTGCTTATATTACCAACAAAATATGGGTTTTTAAATCTGACACTCAAAACGCCCGCGAGACCTTTTTAGAATTTTTCCGTTTTCTTGGTTTCCGCTTAATTTCCGGTCTAGCGGATATGTTGACGATGTGGGTGCTGGTGGATTTATTAACGGTCGATACGAGTCTTTCAAAATTAGCCACACAATTCATCGTCGTCGTTTTAAATTATGTTTTTAGTAAATTTTTTATCTTTTTATAAAGGTGGAGAAATCATGTCTGTTCGAACACAGAAAAAACCGATTAATTATCAAACATTTTTACAATATTCGGCTTTATTTGTCTTAGTATTTGGCGTTATTTATGCGGCCTTTTTTATTCAAGGAAAGACTTTCATTTGGGAAGGAGACGGTTTCCATCAACATTACCCGTTCTTTCGTGAGTATTTAACTATTATTCGAAATTTCTTTGAAACTGGCCAATGGCAGAGTTGGGATTGGAATATCGGCTTAGGTCAAAATACGCTGACCACTTATGGCTATTATGTAGTAGGCGATCCATTTGTCTATTTAGGCTTATTATTCCCTAAAGGCAGCGAGGAATTAGCCTTTTACTTTATTATGTTTGTCCGCATCTGGGCCGTTGGCGCAAGTTTTTTACTCTACGCACGTAAAATGGCTCTTTCCCATCGTAGTGCCTTGGCTAGCAGTGTGATGTATGCGTTTAGCCATTACGTTATTTATAATGTTGTGCGCCACCCATTCTTTATTCATCCCATGATTTTCTTCCCTCTTTTATGTTTAGGGATTGAGAAAGTTTTTCGAAAAGAATCTGGCGTTCTTTTCAGTCTCATGGTGGCGATTAGTGCTGTTTCCAACTTTTACTTTTTCTATATGCTGACTTGGATGATCTTTTTATATGCTTTATTGCGTTATAAAAGTGCTGTGCAAGCAAACGGTTGGGGCGCGTTTTTTAAATGGTTCGCTTATTTTGTCGGTTTATATCTTATCGGATTGCTTATTTCGGCGGTCATTTTCGTTCCGCTAGTTCATGGTTTCTTAAACGCTTCTCGTTCAGCGAGTTTGCCTCCTATTTCATTGCTTGCCTATCCTTTACAGTACTATGGTTTACTGCTTGTCAATAGCATTACACCGGGAACCATTTACTGGACAGTGGGTGGTTTGTCTGTCGTCGGTGTTTTAACTTTACCGTTTTTAACCAAACGACGGCACCAACGCCCCACTCTCTTTTGGGGTTTAATGATTATCGGCGTAATGCTTCTTTTCCCATTTTTTGGGTCTTTGATGAATGGGATGTCTGGTCCTTATAATCGTTTTACTTTTGTATTGCCTTTTTATATTGCCCTAGCAACTGCTTATTTTATCGATCATTTCCATGAAATAAAAGAAACAGACCTGACTTGGATCCGGCGTTTGCTGCTTGCTTTTTCCGTTTTCTATTTAGTGATCAGTCTAATGACGGGTGAATATATTTTTTATTTAACGCCTGTCGTGATCGGTTGGATTTTTTATTATCTCATTCAGGCACAAAACGCTCAAAAATTTTCAACGAAGAAATTCCAACAGCTCCTCATCGGCTTAGTCGCCTTCAATATGATCATAAATGCTTTAAACTTTTACCTACCTCATGGGAAATACGCCATGTCTGAAACTGAAGATTATGGCACTCTTGATGAAGCTTATGCGGAAGTCTTTGAAGGAGCTGAAAAAAACTTACCCGAAGATGAATGGTATCGCATCGGGGTCAGTTCGAAAGACAATAACGTCCGTAATCAATTCGCTTATATTGATCAACCAGGTACCAATTCTTACGCTTCTTTAACTAATGGTGCGGTGGCTGATTTTGCACAAATGTTAGAAACGAGCCAGTATCAAATTATTCAACCGCTGCGCAATGGGATCGATGATCGACGTATAGCGAACCAAGCGTTAGGTGTTCAATACATTTTAACAGATGAAGCGAACGCGAGCTATTTACCACCCGATTATACGATCAATCCAGAGTTGTCTGATGAAGAAACAGACATCTTAATTGCGGAAACGGCTCATGAAGCGCCTTTTGCTTATGTCGAAACCAACAGTATTTCACGCACGGAAGCGGAACAGTTACATCCGCTTCAACGGGAAAGTTTACTCGCCAATACGGTTATTCTTGAAGACGAAGCCAAAGAGTTACAAGCGCCCGCTGAAATACCATCTCTCCAAACCCATGCAGGAAAATGGTCCGCTGGAGAAGGTATGGATTTAGAAGAAAATGAGGAGCTCAATGAAGCGATGGAGATTCATGTCGATAATAAAAATAGTCAGATGACGTTGACCTTTGATCAACCGGAAGAGCTGTTAGACCAAGAAGTATTTATTTCCTTTGAAGGCATCGACTATCAGCCACCCGCAACATCTCCCGGTGTACAAGCTTCAACCGCTTTCCGTTTAAACGTGGATTATAATGAGCAAGAAAAAACAGTCTTACAATCAGATAAATACACCTTTAGTTCTTATTTCAAACGTGAAAATATTTTAATTCATTTAAACGAACTAAAAACGAGCGCAGACGAGTTGACCGTGGAATTTGAAGATCCTGGACATTATTCATTTGAAAATGTCTCTATTATCTCACGCCCCTTTGATGAAGAACAAGCTACCATAAACGCTCAAATAAAAAATGAACAAGCTTTAAATATTGAAACTTTTACAAATGACCAAGTAAAAGGCACCGTAGAAGCTACAGAAGAGGGCATGCTCGTAACGAATATTCCTTATTCTACAGGCTGGCAAGCTTACGTCGACGGTCAAGCAGTCCCGACGGAAAAAGTGAATGTTGGGTTTATTGGCATTCCCCTTCCTGCCGGCGATCACACGATCGAATTTAGTTACCAAACACCGTTTCTTAAGCTCGGCATAGTGCTGACCGGAATTGGCGTTCTTTTACTCATTAGTTATACCATTTTATATAAAAAGCTAGCAGTTAATTGACTAATTGTCCTCATACCACCATACGTATGGTTCCGTATATGTCGATTCAATATCATAATAAACAGGCTCCATCAACGAGACTTAGTGAAGCTAAATCTCGTGATGGAGTCTGTTTTCTATAATTATCTAATGAAACTCAGCCGTTTTTGATAATCGCCAATATTTCTTTCATAAAATGCAATGCATTTTGCTAAATCTAAGTCAAATCCATAGGTCTTTAACTTCTTAGTAATACTACGAGGTCATTTCCATCGTTTAAGAATTAGCTATCTAAGTCAGTGATATAGTCAAACTTTTATGGAACTTTTTATGAAGACCGCTCCAAAACAATTAATTTTGTCTCGTGTAATACAATTAATTTATTAGATAATTTCTTCAACGATACCTGGCCTTTTTCGATCAGTCAGTTCGCTTAAAAAGATTCTTGAATTTTTATTTCACTTACTTGATAGAGAATACGATAAGTTCCATTCATCGAAAATATCAGAAAGTAACGCAAACTCTTCTACCAATGGATTAAACTTAGACATATAAAAAAGCCTCAATATTTCACCATAAATACTGAGGCGGTTATTATTATTTATTTAATTCCAAGTACGTCTTCTTTTGCGTGAATTAATTCGGTAATTAATGCACAATTTTCTGCATCAAATCCATATTCTTCACTCATTTCTGCAACTTTTCCGTTTAAGAAATCGATTTCAGTTGGACGATGATTTGTAATATCTTGGTGCATGGATGGATAGTGTGCACCAACGGATTCTGAGATTTCTGTTACATAAGTGACCATTTCGTCTATGTCTAATTCAACATTCTCCACTTCAGCTGCTCGTGAAAATTCCGTAATAATTTTCGTAATTAGGCTTTGTGACTGGCTACTTTCAAACAATTCTTGAATATTCGCATCAAGTAAAGCACACAACGCGTTCATTGTTCCATTTACACAAGCTTTACGCCATGTGGTAAAGTGAACGTTGTCGCTATAGACCCCGTTTAATCCTACGTCTTGCATCATCTCAACAATTTCTAAAGTCGCTTCTTTTCCACTAGGGTCTGCTTCTTGGATTTCTACTGGCCCCTGGCCCATCAGATGTGTAATGCCTGGCTCATCGATTCCCGCTGTCCAGACCGTTGTTCCCATGATAACATTTTCTTCTAGCACGTATTCTGCTAAGGTTTGTGCGTGACCTAAACCATTCAATAAACATACTATTTTTGTATCATTTGATAACGTGTGCTCGATAGCTTCAAGCATCGCACGTAATCCCATAGATTTTGTGAAAATGAATACTGTATCAAATGTATCTTCGATATTTTCAGGTTTGTCCATTGGTAACTGAACGTTTCCTGTCTCTCCATTTACATCTACTGTTAAACCATTTTTCTGAACCGCTTGAATATGATCCTCCCAGTAGTCCATTAAGGTAACATCGTGCCCACCTTTTTTCATCATGTAACCAAATCCACACCCTAGTGCACCTGACCCTGCAATTGCAATTTTCATATTTTTCCTCCTATAAGAATTTGATTGAATTTTTAATTTTCGGGCTGGAATTCAAAAATCTCGTTCGTGTACAATTTCGCGAATTTCTGACATACCCAATTGATAATAAACCCACCTACAAATGGTATTATAAAATAAACAAGCGTGACACCAAGCAAGCTAGTGCCCATATTTAAAGACTGGATTGGACCAACTAAGCCGACAATACCAAAACCAGCAGTCTCCGGAATTCCTTGAATATTTAAGAAATAAACCCCGAGCCCTGAAATGATCGCATTTAAAATAACCGGAACCGTAATAATCGGATATTTGAACAAATTCGGTATCATCATCTTCATTCCTCCAAGTAAAATGGCGAGAGTTGTACCACTTTCGTTGATTTCATATGAGCCGATGACTAAGATTGCGGTACAAGCGGTAATTCCAACAGCCGCTGCTCCTGCTCCAAGTCCAGCAACCCCAATTGCAATTCCAATTGCCACGGTAGAAATTGGCGAGATAATTAAAATTGAAAACGCAACGGAAATTAAGATTGACATAAGTAGAGGCTGTAGTGAAGTAAAACTATTAATTAGTTCCCCTATCCAGCCCGTTAGCATACTAACGTAAGGTAAAGTAAGTAAACCAACTGTTCCAACCCCTGCTCCTACAAGAATAGGGAGTAAGATTATAGTAAGGGATCCAAGTCTTCCTTGTAAAATTCGTGTGACAAACACAGCCAATCCTGACGTGATCATAACATTGACTAAGTCTCCAATCCCAACTAACTGAACACCAGCTTCAGTCAACGTATAAGCACCTGATCCTAAGAAAGTTGCAGCACCTACCACGACACTTTCCATTGGGTTGAGTTTGAATTGTTGAGCAACTAACACTCCAACAATTGCAGGTGTAATAAACTGCATAATTGTAACGACATTTGCGAGGGTTTCAAAAATTGAACCATACGGAATAAGTGCTTTGAAAATTCCTGCAAGAATGGCGTTTGCAATTAAGCCTATTACAATCCCACTGGCTGTCCCATTCAAGACATTATTAATATAGTCTTTCAATGTAAAATTATTCTTTTCTTCCATTTTTAATCCTCCGTTATATTTAAAGTACTTCCAAAATTTTCTTTATATTTCTAACATTTACCTTATACAAACGTT
>CAJUOQ010000018.1 GCA_910588235.1 uncultured Atopostipes sp.
AGTATTGAACTGCATTCTCTAAAAATTCTATCAACACTATTTGACAGAGAACCATATTTTGAACGACTACCTTAAAATGTGAATAATAACTTATTTTCTTTAAATATATTCAACTTCTATATTTATAAATATAATGTTCAGAAATTAGATCGAATAAATAAGTAATCCCATATTTTCCAAGGGCACCCAAAGAATCTGAATTAACATCTTTTTCGCTTAAATAAATAACTTCATTATAAGGATTGATAAATTCTTTATTACGATTTGCTGTAATTAGTATTTTTTGCCCTTTGATTTCATCCATAATATCATAAACTTGTTCCGCAAAAACACCCGAAACAGAAACAACAAATATTAAGGATTCTGGTTTAGAAATTTTATTTATAAAATCATTGTTATAATTACTATTTATCACTCGAATTATTTTATTCGCGTAAAATAATTCTTGCTGGAATTTCAATAAATTACTGGTAGTATTGTTTGCACTAATAAAAAAGATCTCTTTGTGCTTATAAATAAGATCAACGACATATTCAATCGTTTGATTATCAACCATTTGATTCATATCGGTGATCATATCCGTTATTTCTAGCTTTAATTCTTCTCTATATTTCCCCAAAGCTTCAAATTCTCTTAAATGTAAATTCGAAGGAAATGCAATATCTGTAAATGAATCTTTTAATTCACTAAAATTTTTATAACCTAATTTATTACAAAATCTTCTAAGCGATGAATGCGAGACAAATGCTTGATCAACAATCTCATTTATAGTGAGGCTCTCAATAGTCTCTAAATGTTGTAGTAAATATTCACTAATCGCCTTGTCACTACTATCTTCTTCTTCGTTGATAATAGCCCCTAACATATTCAATAATCCTAGGTTGTTTATATTCAACGTTACCCTCCTCACTATATTTCTTCTACCTATACATCACTCTCTATACATACTATCAGAAATTCTTTTTATTGTATTAATAATAAAAGCTCACTTAACAGATCACAATCTTCTGTTAAGTAAGCCATATTATAAATGATTCAGTTATCAAATACTCCATTTTTTTCTATTTCGTTTAATTTTTATAGTTCTTTGACTGATCCCTTAACCAAGAACAATTCTTACGCTTCACTTAAATAAGCGGTTGCTACTTGTTCATAGATATCAATCGCATCAAAAAATTCTTGTTTTTCAACATATTCATTCGGTTGGTGCGCCATATCGAATGAACCGGGTCCTAAAATAATAACTGCCATATCTGGATTAGCACGGACAAATTCCGAACCGTCTGTACCACCTTCTAAGAAAGAGAGTTCTTTATCTTCTCCCGTGACTTCTTTAATCACTTCTTGCGCAGTTTGGATCAGTGGGTGTTCATCCGGTGTTCGTAGCGGTAATAAATTCGCGATGTTATTCATCTCGATTTTATAACGCTCATCTTTCTCCTGTAACTCATCAATCAGTGCTTGAAAATCATTGTAGATATCTTCATGACTTTGCCCAGGTACCGTTCGAATATCAATGTCTACACTCGCTTTATCAGGTACAACATTGACACTGTCGCCGCCATTAAACACCGTGACATTAACCGTACAATTTCCAAGTAATTCATCATGCGCTTGTTCTAAGTCAAAGCGGTCTCTTAAGACGTTTAAAAACTCTAACATTCTTTCTACAGCATTATTTCCTAGCTCTGCTTTGGAACCATGCGCCGTCTGTCCATAAGCCGTAAACTTCGTCCATAAGACGCCTTTGTGGGCACGAATGATCCCCACGCTGGACGGTTCCCCGATAATACAAGCATCGATATCTTTTAAATAACCTAAATCAACCAGGTGTTCCGCACCAGTACCACCCTCTTCTTCAGCCGGTGTAAAGACTAATTTTATTTTCCCTTTTTGAGGACCACCTGCTTCTTTAATCCGGATCGCCGCTGTTAATAAGGCCGCAACCCCTGATTTCATATCGGCAGTACCTCGACCGTATAAGCGTCCCTCTTTTTCGGTCGCGACAAAAGGATCCGTGTTCCATTCAACGGTGCCGACCGGAACCACATCCATATGCCCGGAAAATGCTAAAGTCGGTCCCGGTTCTTGGCCTTCAATCGTTGCGATTAACGATGTTCGATTCGGTTCAAATTCTATTTGCTCACTTTCAATACCGTGTTGCGATAGAATCTCTTCAATCCGATCGGCCACTTCTATTTCATTTGTTTTAATGGTATTCATTTCAATAATTTCTTTTAAAAATTCATAACCTTCTTGTTCGTACATATTGACCACCTTACTGTTTTAATTTCTTTTCATCTATTTTAGCATAGACAATAAAGAATCAAGAAGAAACGCTATCGAGAGTGGTAAATAATGAATGTATTCTTCCAAGGAGAAAAGACTTCAATAACTTTTACACCAAAGCTACCGAAGTCTTTTTAAATCTACTTGCTTACTAAGCAATCTTTATTCTTCATTTTTAAACGTTCCATTTTCTACATCCTCTAAAAATTGTGCAACCGCTGGAAAATGATGTTCAGGATCATCCAAAGCATGAGAATGTCCACCTTCTGGGCAAACACGGACCCGCGAATTTGGCAGTCGCCGATTCATTTTTTCAACAGCGGCTAAAGACATGGTCTCATCTTCCCCTACTAGTAATAACGTTGGCGTGTAGAGTTCCGCTAAGTAATCTGTACTCTTCCAACCTTTTAGTGCACCAGTAATTAAAAATTCATTGTGCCCTTGATAATAATTATAGATATAGGTATTTTGATGCCCAGCTGGACGTAAGTCTTCTTTAGCTACCTGATCTTTTCGGAGCACATAACGATCATTCATCGCTTCTAAATATTTTTTATATTTTGGGTCATCGTATTTCCCTTTAGCTTCTTGTCGGCGCATATAATCTGCTTTTTCTGGCCCGAGGTAAACATCGCGCAAATGGTCATTGTAAGCCGCGTATGCGTCAATATCGTCCACCATACTATAAACAATCGCACCTTTCAGATGTTCAGGATATTTACGCATATACTCTTGCGTCAATAATCCTCCCCATGAATGGCCTAATAAATAAAACTCTTCTAAGCCTAATCTTTGTCGAACTTCTTCCACCTCATCGACAAAACGTTCAATCGTCAACAGTGCCTTGTTTTCTTCCTTAGTAAAGTCTGGTTGATCCGAATGAAAAGAACCTAATTGATCATAATAATATACTTCTGCGTTAAAACCAGCTTTCTCTAGTTTTCTTTGATAGCCTTCATATTGTTCTGAGGTGCCTCCTGGTCCTCCATGGAGACATAATAGTTTAACCTCACTGTGCCCTTCTCGACGTGTATATAAATGAAAACCATTAGCTAAAGATAATAATGTAGTTTGTGTATCCATTCAATTTCCTCCTGTTCAATGATTCCAACTTAATTCTATCTTTTATTTATTCTGTACTTTTTACTCGACTGCTTCAAAATGAGCGGTTCTAAAATCTATTTCATTTCCAACTGGACGTAATGTTAAATCTTTTAATTGCGGATTTCGTAATTGTGTTTCAACTTCTTGGTACATTGGAACAATCGCTGCATCCTTCGTTAGAATTTCTTGAGCCTCCACAAAGTCTTCCCACATCTTCGCTTCATCATTTGCGTCAGTTGTTTTCATTGCCTCTACTACATCATCATAAGTTTCATTTGAATAATGGCCTCGGTTATAAGTCGCTCCTGTTTGGAGAATGTCAAAGAAATTTATCCCGTTAGCAAAATCAGCATACCAACCGCTAATTGTTATGTCGAAATCTCCTTCATTTAATCGACTTGTTTTTCCTTTCGCTGTTATATTTTGTACCTCTATATTCAATCCTGGTAAGTTATTTTGAACTTGTCCTTGAATATATTCAGCCATTTTTTTATCTTTTTCTTCATCTGAACCTAGCAGCGTTAAAGTAAGTTCGCTCGTTCCTAATTCCTCTTGTGCTTTTTCCCAATGTTCTTGTCCTTTAGCCAGATCTGATTTCCCTTCTATATTAACTTCAGAAACAAAATCCTCACCTGTTTCAGGATTCGCCATAAAATTACGTGGAATAAAAGTTGCAGCTGGATTTGAACCATCCCCTAAAACCGTCTCTGTAAGTTCGTCATTATCAATGACATAATCAAGAGCTAGGCGTAAATCTTTGTTTTGTAAGTATTCTTGTTCGTAATTAAAACTTAAATAAGTCGTATTCGCTTTAGGATGTTGAACCGCATCTGGATGGTCTCTATATTGCTTAACTAATTCGCCTGTCAACAATGAATTATCTACATCTCCAGATTCATATAGACTAACGTTAGTTGTGATTTCTTTTAATACTTGTACATTGACTTGATCTAAAGCAATATCATCTGCACGGTAGTAATCTGGGTTTTTATTTAATACCCAATCTAAACCTGTACCATCCCAATCTTCTAATAAGAAAGGTCCGCTTGCGATCACAGTATCTGAAGTTGTCCCATAGTCTTCACCTTGTGCTTCCACAAAATCTTGATTCAATGGATAAAAAGGCGTAAAAGCTAATAAATTAATTAAATAAGGAGTCGGCTGTGTTAATTGGATCTCCACTGTAAAGTCGTCTAGTGCTTTGACCCCTAAATCTTCGACCGGCAAATCTCCCGTCCAAACCTCTTGGGCGTTTACAAAGTTTTCTGTCAAATATTGATACGTGGCTGCCATCTCTGGATCAGCTAAGCGTCTAGCCGCAAATACAAAATCATGTGCGGTTATCTGATCCCCATTTGACCAATAAGCATCTTCTTGAACAGGAGTCGTATAAGTTAACCCATCTTCTGAAACAGTTGGCATATCAGCGGCTAAACCAGGATGCGTATTGTTTTCAGAGTCTTCCCAATACAATCCTTCTGAAAATTGGCCAATATAATTGGCACTGTTCATATCATTAACCATTGTTGAATCGAGTGTCGATAACTCTTGAGGGGCCACATAATTCACTACCTTATCCACACTACCCCCTTCGCCTTCAGAGGCTTGACTTCCACAAGCAGCTACTAAAATCATCGCTACACCTGCTAGTAATAATAAACGAAACTTTTTGAACTTCATTCTATTTCCCCCTACTTTATTTTATGCAACAAAAAAGCACCTTCTTTTAATGAATAGGTGCCAAATAAAATGGCTAAGCCCTATTCATTAAAAATCAACACGAATAGGACTTAGCCTGAAGAATTTTTTCTCAGAATTAAGTCCGGTATTAAATAATAATAATAATTGAAAATGATTTAATAGTTTTCATAGTTAACGGCCTCTTTCATTTGCTTAGACCATATATTATGATAATTCTCTCATATTGTCAAATGTTATTCTCATCTTTAACTAATTTATAAGCCATCTTTTTTAGAAAGTCACTCTTCTACTTCGCTTTTTTATATGTATTCCTCTATTATGCTTTTACAAGATAAAACTTAAAAAGACATCATTGAATCGAAACGATTCAATGATGTCTTAAATGATCAAGTCAATAACACTCGGTTTCTTTTATTTATTACAATCTCCAGAATGAATAACCTTTAGAAACATATTGTTCTTTGTCTAAAATACTTTTTACGTCAATAACTATCCGGTCTTTATTGTCTAAGTCTTGTTTGAATAGTTCTTCAGTTTCTGCGAAAGATAAATCTTTAAATTCAGGATGTCCGACCGTGAATACCAAACTATCGGCTTCTTTAACATCTTTTAATTCAGTTAATTCAACATCGTACTCTCGTTTTGCTTCCGCAACATCCGCCCATGGATCAACAATCGTCGGTTCGATATTATATTCACGTAATCGATTAATAATGTCTTCTACTTTTGAGTTTCTAACATCAGGAGTACTTTCTTTAAATGTTAAACCTAGGATCACAACATTGGCTTCTACAGGTGTTTTACCTGTTGAAACTAATTCTTTAATAATTTTATCAGCGACATACTCACCCATGCTATCATTAATCTGACGTCCTGCTTTAATAATTTGACTATGATAGCCTAGATTTTCAGCTTCATAAACAAAATAATATGGATCAACACCAATACAATGTCCACCGACTAATCCTGGAGTAAATCCAAGTGCGTTCCATTTCGTATTCATTGCATCTATAACGTCTTTAGAATCGATTCCCATGCGGTCAAAAACTAACGCTAATTCGTTCATAAATGCAATATTAATATCACGTTGACTATTTTCAACTACTTTAGCTGCTTCAGCGACCTTCATACTTGATGCTTTATGTACGCCTGCTTTTACTACAATTTCATAAATGCTCGCAATGTCTTCAAGTGCCTCATCTGTAGTTGCAGAAACAATTTTAACAATTGTTTCTAGTGTATTGATTTTGTCGCCTGGATTAATTCGCTCCGGTGAGTATCCAACTGCAAAGTCTTTACCATGTTCTAAACCAGATTCTTCCTCTAGAATAGGAATACAAATATCTTCAGTCACTCCAGGATAAACTGTTGATTCATAAACAACAATAGAGCCCTTTGTTAGGTTCTTTCCTAAAGTTCGCGTTGCACTTTCAACAGGATTTAAATCCGGTGTTTTATCTTGATTAATAGGTGTTGGGACAGCTACAATGTGGAAAGAAGCCTCTTGAAGTTGCGCTGCATCATTTGTGAATTTAAGAGTAGTCTCTTGAATCGCTTGATCTCCAACCTCCAAAGTGGCGTCAATTCCCTCTTTATATTGGTTAATTTTATCTTCATTGATGTCAAATCCAATAACATCTAAATGTTCAGCAAAAGCGATACCGATAGGCATTCCCACATAACCTAAACCGATAATTGACATTTTTTCCTGTTTATTTAACAACTTTTCATAAGTACTCATTGAATTAAAACTCCTTCTTCATTTTTATAAACATTGTTATTAATGGTTATCTTGTTAGAAAACCAACGATTTTCCCTAATTTATTTCGATAGAAATATAAAGTTACCACTAAGAAAAGCGAGTAAACAATAATACCCGACCATATAGGTAGTATATTCGTCGTAACGAATAGGATGATTCCGTGGAACACTAATAATACTAATTCTTTTATGCTTCCTTTTAAAAAGTCAAATTGAAAATATGTGGTATAGAAAAACCATAGCATGTAACATAAAGTAGTTGCGAGCGCAATGGCGAGCATGTTATGCGTTACTAAAAAGACTACGTAAACGAAAGCTAAAGAAAACAACGCATATAAGGCACTATCTTTAAAGTATTTTTTTTCCGATCGACTTGTTTTATATAAATTCGCAATAAGAATTTTAGAAATTAGAATATATGGAATCGCGATAAAAGTCATCGATAGAATCGTAATTGATGGGTTATATTCAGGTAAAAGCCAATTGATCACAATCTCAAAAGCAAAGAACGCTAATCCAGAAATAATTCCTAATAACAAGGATATGTCTTTTATCATTGCAGCAATTTTAGGATCATCATTTTTTGAGATGACATTATAAAATACTAGCCCAATCGCATTAATCACAAGTAAAATAACATTTAGAAGTGAGTTTTGGAATGAATATTGAGCAAAATCTTCGATAGGGAAACCTCTATTGACCACCCAGTTTCCTACATTACCGACAAAAGTTAATGACATATTTGCGATTAAGATAAAAATACCAGTCTTAAACAACTGGCCTTTACCATCTGTATTCCATGCTTTCGTTAAACCAAATACTCGATTGTATTTATAGTCATAGTAGAAAAAGGCTATCGCCAAACTTAAGATGTTTAATAAAACATAAAAAGCATAGTTATCATTTTTAAAGATAAATATACCAATGATTAATAGTATGACATACAAAACACTCTTCATTATATTACCGTTAGAATAGGTTTTAAAATCACCAGTAGCTTGTAAAAAGTTTTGATGATAAGTAGTCGTTGTAACAAAAAAGGCTGCTATCGAGAAAAAGGCATAATTGAGGTTCCCTAAAATAAGCGAACCGATGACCATTATAGCCATAATGATCAGTTGAAAGATAATGACAAAATTATGTTCTTCCCGCACTACTGTTTCATCTAAATCTTCTTGTTCAGCCCCGCCATACTTTATGTAAATACCATCGTTAAACCCTAAATTGACTAGGTAAGCGAAGGATAAAAACAATGTATATTCTCTGTAGTATCCATAATCAGCTACAGATAAAACGGCAGGTAAAATAAACCCTATAATAAAACTCGTTCCAAAATTAATTATGTTCGATAACGCAACTTGAAATACATTTTTTAAAACTTTCATTTTTTACAATCCCTAACTTTTAAATAGTATATGACTCCAATTTACCTTCAATGAATTCTTTATATAACTGTGCCGACATTTTGTTTGTAAACTTCTTATCTACCAACACTTTTTTTCTCATGTCAACAGACGGCTCAGAAAATTTCGGAGCATGAAGGACATTTACCCAATCGTCTATGCGATCTAAGCTTAGATATCTTACTAAATCTAATCCTAGGTCAGCTTCTCTTGTAATCGTATCCGATAGAAGAACAGGCGTACCTGCTGCTTGCGCTTCAATTGCGACGGTTGGCAACCCCTCATAAAAAGATGGAAGGATGAATAAATCGAATAATTTAAAAAATATTGACGTATCATTTTGCCAGCCCATAAATTTTACAAATTCTGATAAACGACGTTTCTCTACTTCTTTTTCAATAGTTTCTTGAAGATCGCCATTTCCTACAAACACCCATAGAAAGTCTTTATCTATTTTTGATAGTTCTTCAATAAGATCAATCATAAACTCATGATTTTTCACGGGATGAAATCTACCGACATGGCCAATAATTTTCTTATGAAGGTTTTCTTCGCCGAATAATTTTACTTTTAGTTCTTGTTTGTTTTGCAGGTCTGTTAAATATCTATCTGGATTAATACTGTTTGGAATGTGTAAGATAGGATCCTTTTTTGGAGAATTTACTCCAAATATATTCTCAGAGCATTTGATACCCGCAGATATTTTCTCTTTAGCAAAGAAACGATTCAACTTTCTTTTCGTATCATTTAATCGGTATGGTGCACCCGTGTGAGCATGGATCACGAAACGTTTGATCCTTTTTAACTTGGATACATAATAAAATGGTAAGACTAAATTCATTCCAAAATGAGAATGGATAATCACATCGCGATTAAAAAGATTTAAGACCTGATGATAACCTTGCATCATTTTATAATATCCTTGTTCTTCCGGATCAGCGATTTTATAGATAACGCCGCCAGTACCTTCTATCGCATTTCTAAAACGTTCACTAACCTCATCGAATGTTAAAACATTAAATTCGATATCTGTATCGACGAGTTCCTCTGCTTTATTTAAGATAAAAGCAGAAATTCCACCGCCGAAGCCTGTCATTAAATGTAGAACTTTATGTTTTTTCTTATTCATTGTAAACCTCTTTTATCAGCCATTGACTTTATATAATGTTGAATACTTTTCAACAATATCTTTCCAGTTAAACATTTTAGAAGCTTCTAAAGCACGTTGAGCGATTTCCTCATTGTTGTCTTTAATACTTTTAACAGCTTCTACAATTTCATTTACATCATTGGGATCAACTGCGTAACCTACTTCTCCTTCAGCAAAAACGCCATCAAACCCTTCTCCTCTAGTATAAATAACCGGAGTTCCTGTACTCATCGCTTCAGCATAAACTAAGCCAAAAGTTTCAGAAAATGAAGGGACTAATAAGACGTCTTTATTCATATATAGATCCCATAGTTCTTTTTTATCACTAATCTGACCTAACATTTCAATATTTGTATCCTGTTTTATTTCTGCGCTTATTTTCTCGTCTAAATCCCCTGTACCAACAAACTGTAGATGTGTATTAAATCCTTGTTGTGTTAGTAACCTAGTTGTTTCAATCACCATTTCAGGATTTTTTCTTTCGGTTATTTGACCAACAGAAATGATATTTATTTCTCCCTCTACAAATTCTTTGTGAACGTATTGGCGATTTTCATGCCAGAAATTATCAATGCCGTTGGGAATGACTAAAGATTTTTCGATCAAGTCTTCATTATCTTTTGTAAAATATTTTTCATACATCATTTCTTTATAAGTTTTCGATAAAAAAATGATATTTTTAGCATTTTTCAATATCTTTAAGGCTTGTGGTTTAAGATGCTTCGCATACTTAAAATATTTATTAATATCGGTCGCTCGGACAGCCACAATGTAAGGAATTTTATAGCGTTTAAACAATTCATAACTGATACCCCCGTCACTTAATAACGAGTGAGCATGAGTGATTGTAAATGTATCAACATCATGAAATTTTTCAATCTGAGCAACAGCTTTTTTTATTCGAGGATAGTATAAAAGCTGATCCATCTTATTAATTTCTTTACTAATTTTAGTTTTATAGTTAAGAGTTGATGCATCAATTTCTGGTAAATCATCACTCTTTTTTCGAGGAACATGAACTTCAATATCTATGTTTTGATTTACCATTTCTTGAAATAAGTTTTTATAAACCGAACTAAAATCGAATCCTGTTGCAACTTGTAACACTTTCATATATTCACCTCTATCTGTCCAGAATCTCTGTATATAGTGCTGTATGTTTATTCAAGTTGTTTTCTAAAGAATAAACTTCATTCACTCTTTTTCGATTCTTTATTTTTTGTTCTTTCATTTTTATGGGATTCTCATAAAAATATACAACTTTCTCAGCAAATTCGTCCGCATTGTCTAAGACTAATTGCTCATTATTGACAACCTCTACCGCACCTCCGGCATCCGTCGTCATCACAACCGTGTATCTGCTCATTGCTTCTACAAGGGTTCTGCCGAAAGATTCTCCGTCTTTTATAGTGGTTAAGATATAAATATCTATATCGTAATAAAATTGATCCATTTTATCAAAGCTAATATTAATCGCGCCTTGAAATCTTTCACCCATTTTTTCTTCTAAACGATTAAATAATTGTCGAGCTTCTTTCTCTGCTTCTTCATCATCACAGCTTATAGCCATTTTGATTACTAGATTTTCATCTAACTTTTCGTTAGCTGCCAAAGCAATTTCTTCTGCCAAAGGCCAATTTTTAACGTAATTCCAACGGCCTACAAACCCAAGGACAAGATTTTGTTTAGGTTGTGAAAGTCTGCTTTCATCTATTCTTTCGAAATGTTTCCCTGCTGTGTTCTCAATAATACGATATTCATCCAAAGCAATATTCCAATTTTTTAAGGCCCATTTCCAATAGTCCATATTGAATTGCGTAGTGGTAATTAAAATGTTTAACTCTTTCATTAAAAATCTAAAAACTTGCCGGATAAAAAAGTTATACTTTAAGTACAGACCTCTTTCAGTATGGATAATAAATGTATCTTTTGATATCAAACGCAACTTTTTCAGGAAAGCTACAATAAAAAAATTAGCTTGTGCCTGCGTATGTACTATAGTAGGTTTTTCTCTGTTCAAATTCTTGCGAACACCATTTATATACTTTATAAAGTTGATTGGATTTTTAGCTACTGTTTTTATAGATTTATGTTTTCCGATTTCAAAATACTCGATATTTTCTATCTTTGATCCATTTTCACCTGGTTGAATCACTCCAAGATGATAATGATCATCTTTCAAGCCTTCTAAAATAATATTGGAAGATAACTGGGCGCCTCCAATCGTATCCAGTGAATGATCTGAACAAAGCATAACTTCTACATGTGTCATACTAAATACTCCTTATAGTTTCAAAATTAATTTTTATTGACCATGATAAACATTGTATTGTGTATAAAAATGACCCACAAGGTCGTGTATAGCGAACTTGAAATAACACTCCCTACAATAAAGGCGATCGCCCAAGTGGTTGTAAATACATATAAATAATTTTTATGCCATCTGAGTTTTTGATAAGACTTCAATACATTCCGCACATACATGGTTATATATATAACAAAAAACACAAGGCCATACATTACTAAAAACTCAATCCACCAGTTGTGAATGGTTCTTAAATGCCCCACCGGAAAGTATCTATAACTTTCTAAATAGTGTGACACGTTCCCAGGACCTACTCCCACAAAGATAGTATCTTTTAAATACTCAAGTCCGTTCAACGTTAAATAAATTCTTGACGAATCACCCGGGTCCAAGGCATCAATATCTATTAATCCAACCACAACTACTATTCCTATTAAGGCGAGAACGAAAGAACCTAATCCAATCAATACAATTCGTTTACGGAACATACTGTCTTTTATTTTTAAAACGCCTAATAACATCATAGCCACTATCGATACCAGTAAAATACCTCTAGAACCCACCATAATAATTAAACCAAAAGTTGATAAAGCTAGAAGCCATTTAAATATTTGTTTTAATTTAAATGGTACTTTTGAAAAGGCCGATTGGATGGGCTCATATGAAATTAAAAATATCAAAGCAAACAACAAATACGTCGCAAAGTCATTCACGTTTTTGAAGAATGTGATAGGTCGTCTGAGTAGTCGATTATATGCTAAATTTTCTATACTAAAGGCGAAAGGATAAACACCTGTAATGACTTCAAACCATCCTACAATATTATGCAAGAGTATGGCTAATATAAATAATTTCATTAAATTATTGACGACTTGTTTTTTCGATATTGCTAGCCATAGAATCAGTGAATTCATCATCCCTACAAAGAGTACGGCTGTATAATTCATCCAACCTGATATATCTTTTACCCAAAAGATTGAAACGCCCGCAAATAAAAACAAGGCAATTAAAAAAAAGGAGTATTTATTAAATACTTTTTTAAAAGATATTTTCTTTTGCACCATTAAATACATCAGCGTTAAAAATTGAACTAAAGATATTAACACTTGAACATAAAGATAGCCAGGTGTAGGGAAAAAAGCAGTAAACATCGTAAAGTATAATGAATATTCTAAAAACTTCATGCTTTCCCCTTCTATCTATTGATTTGCAGAACTTTTATCGGCTTGTCATATAAGGATGCAACTTTCTTTTGCTCATTGAACCAGCTTCTATCTGTTTCTTCACACTCAACAATTAGAATAATTTCAGAAATTTGTTGCATGATTTCTGTGTTTTCTAGTTCGTTTGCAATATAAAAGTTCGTTGTATCAATTTCTAACATATTTTGTGCTTCGTTTAAAGTTACGTTTTCATTAATATTTTTTAACTCTGGAAGATTATTTTGAGTAATTATTAATTTTTCAGTGAAACCAGGAGCACTTAGGAATTTACTGATCTCATATTTATTATCTAATTTACTGCTATAAAGATTAAAGCTCGTCGCTTCATCCGTTGTATATGAAAAACTGAAATTCAATTTTCGACTAAATGTTTCTCTAATAACATGGATAACAGTCACCAAAATAATTGATAAAATCAATAAAACGATCGGAATTAATATCATTTCAACAATGTTCAAGTTTGATAGGATTCCTTGGTTACGTTTTGTATTAATTGATTCTTCAAATACTTCTGGTTCAAGGAATAAATAAATCTCTTTGTTTTCTAGTACAGAAATATTTTTATTAGCAATTTCGTCAAATAAATAATTAGCGATCTTTAAGTTATCCTCTGGATTTTCTAGGCGAACATATAAAGTCATCAATTGAGATTGGCTATCTTTTCTAATCTCAATCACTGGAATAGTATCTGTTGGACTTAATTGAAGACTATATTTTTGGTCTTCATATTCTTCTAATAAATCTGTATTCGTATCTTGGCTAATCGTTGCTAAATTTTCTTCTGTTCTTATATATTGATTTAGAAGCACAGTGTTTGTGAATGCTTGTTGGTTCTCATCTTCAACATAAAACTTAAAATGTGCGTTCCCTTCATATAAGTCAGGGTCTGAAATGGCTCCGCTCTGCTCTTCATTCTCTTCTGCAGGATCATCGGCAGTTAAAACATAGATTGTTGAAAATACAGCAGTTAGCAGAAGTGATACTAGTAAAATGTTTTTTATATACTTTTTGAAAAAACGTTTGATCTCTATAAACAAATATTTCATTTTTCTACTCCTAAACACTTTTTTTATTCTTTGCTCAAAGCCTCTTTAAAAGTTCATATTTTTTTAATTACATATTCTAATCATAAACATGAATATCTTCGAAAATTTCTTCGGCTGTTAATTCTTCTTGTAATCCTTGCGAAGAAACCTTATCAAATAATATTTTTACTGTTTGGAACAAAATCTTTATATCCATCATCAATGAGTAGTCTTTGATATAAAGCAAATCAAATTTTAACTTACTATTAAAATCAGTAGAGTATTTTCCATATACCTGCGCATAGCCTGTAATTCCCGCACGCACTGTATGGCGTAGATAATAATAAGGATTTTCTTCTTTAAATTGTTCAACGAAGAAAGGTCTTTCAGGTCTTGGACCTATTAAAGACATGTCTCCTTTTAATACGTTGAATAGCTGGGGCAACTCATCAATTCGTAAACTTCTTAAGTACTTTCCTACTTTAGTCACTCTTGGATCTTCTGCTTGTGCTAAAACAGGCCCAGAAAGCTCTTCGGCATCTGTACGCATCGAGCGGAATTTCAAGATTTCAAATTCTTCTTGTTCTTTTGTAATCCGTACTTGTTTATAAAAAACAGGACCTTTCGAAGTTGCTTTTATCAATAGAGCTGCTATTAGCATAATAGGAGATGTAATAATAAGTAAGAATAGTGATATAATGATATCTATCATTCTTTTTATCGTATCATCTTCCGGTGAAATTTCGAATTTGGATATAGCAATTAAGCTTTCATCATCTATATTCATAATGCGATTGTTAATCCGTAGAATATTTCCAAAATCCGTTCCTAAAAATATGCGTTTATTGTTAAATGTTAAGTACGATAAAATTTCATTTTCTTCTTCTAACGAGTTAAAATCTAGAAAATAAAAAAGATCAACCTGATCAATATTCTTTTTAATATTTTCAAAATAATGATCAAATACCACAGCTTTTACTTTGTATTGTGTCGTCTTTGAAGACTTAAAGTTATAAACAGCTTCTTGGCATTTTTCTTTTGGCCCTACGATCATCACTTGGCTCGTTCCTGACTTACTAAAGTAAACTTTAAGAATGATCAAGCGCCAAATAGTTAATAAAAGCGTGCTGACTATTAGATTGATAAATATAATAGTTCTCGGGAAAGCAAACCAGCGCCCAAAAAAGGTCATCGCCATGATTGCAAAAGACATCATAATTTGCGATATCAGTGTAATTGAAAACATATCAATGAAATGTTTATTATAAAGCGTGTAAATCCCTGAAAAAATATTTATTATGATAAACGTCAGCATAATATAAGGTAATACGTTCTGATAAGCTGAGTAATTAAAAATCGGAAGTGTTCCTTTATACCTGATATAAAAGGAAATCACAAAAGTTAAATGATATATAAGTATATCAGCAATGCCAAATGCGATTTTTAACGTCCGATTAAACCCTCCAGTTTTAGACATTTAAATATCCTCCTAAAATCGTTGTTAACTAAATTATTCTCTGAGTAGTATAGCATAATCTAAGATGTTTGTCTTTCTATTTCAGAATCCATCAAGACTTTGCAACTCCATAATCTTAACATAAAATTTTACCCTTTTTAATTACAGATTATTTCATTCATTTACAATAAAAGCCTGTAAAATTTTACGTTTAAAAATAGAATCTATTTCTATGATAATGAGGTATCAACCTGCCTCTTTCGGTCTTTCTGAATATATTTGAGAGGTAAAGCATAAAGCATCTAGCGCGATAGAATTTTCTACCTTGCTAGATGCTTTACTAATTATTTACTTTTGACTACAGTTATTTATATTGTGGAATATCAAAAACTAAGACAAGTTCATGTCTTTGCGCAAGGATCGCTGCTTGATTTAATATTCTGTTCGTTTGTTTGACTGCCCAAGCAACATCTGTGGCGTATTGATGTGTAGCAGGATTGGCAGGATTCCATCTCATTTCATAGAGAGTATTTTGTTGGTAATGTGGATTGTGAATATAACTTTCACCGATCCATTTCGCTCCTCCAATAATGGCTGCTTCTGGTGTAAACCAGCCTTCTTGATAAGCTCGTTCAGACCCAAATTTATTAGGATTTGAATCATACGCACCGATACCAAACATATTGTAGACGACTTTTGGTTCCACTTTTTGTCCATTCACTTCGTCCACAAGGATGCCCGTCGCCAATTTAGAAGTACCGTTACCAGTTTCTAATAACGCATGAGAAATTAGATAAAGTTCATTAATCTTATTTTCTTGACTAGCCTTACTGAATGCGTCTCCTTCTCCAGAGAGGATACCATAATTTTTAAGGTATGCATTTAATTCCGTGACTGGGATACTCATTGGTTTTGATAGATCTAAAAATTGTAAAACTTCATTGTTTCTGTAGACGTAACTTTGATTTCCAGAGATCCAACCCGTTTTACCATTTTTGGCCACTTGGTACCAACCATTTTCAATATCAATAATTGTAAAGACTTCACCGTTATGAACCGTTCCTATTTGATTATAGACAGTACCTGGGCCTGTTCTTACATTTAACGTATCTACTGTAATTTGAACAGAAGATAAGGCTTCAACCAAATTATTAGAATCTGCTGGCAAGAAGTTATTAGGATTAATATAATAAGCAACTTCTTCTTGCGTTGCATTTCGAAAGCCTCCACCAACAGCTGAGATTTGTGGCTTAGTTGATGATGAAATTTGTGTATTAATTGCTTGATTCAAGCTTGTGTTATAGTGAGAGGTATTCGTCACCACTTCTCCCAGTTGTAAGTCATTAGCTGCTAAGTAATGATATAATTCTACTTTAGTTTTTATAGCTGAATCAACATGTTCCGCATTAAATAAACGTTCATAATATTCCATAGCTGCTGAAAAATTACCTTGTTTATGTAATTTAACTGCATAATTTAAATTCATTTCTGCTGCAGTGTTTATGGCTGCATTTAATTGAACAGCTGTAGGGAAATCAGTTTCAAATGCTTGAGCTAAATCCCATGCTTCTGAAACTAATTTTGCTGATTGTATTTTTTTATAATAATCATTTGGAGTCATTAGTTCCTGTTTAGCATTTGCTTGTCGTTGAAAAGCTTGAACTTCATTTTTAAGCGCTGTGCTCACCGCCGAAGATTCTAGTAATCGATCGTAGTATTTTTTAGCATCAGCATATTCACCACGTTGATGCAATTTCATTCCATAGTCTAAGTGTAATTGCGCTGCATAGCTGAATGCTTTTTCTGCATATTCATTCTGTGGAAAGTCTGCTTTAAATTTTTGAGCTAAATCCCAAGCACCTGAAACTCCTTTTGCATTTAATACTTGATCATAATAATCTTCTGGGGTTGTTAGTGCTTGATCTGATTCTACTTGGCTTAAATAGACCTGTGTTTCTGTCTTAAGTTCATCCGATACTTTATCTTCATCCACCACGCGTTCATAATATACCTTCGCATTAGTGTAATCTTCTCGACCATGCAACTTCATACCATAGTTTAGGTTAAGCTGAGCTGCATGATTGATAGCTTCTTCTAACAGAGCATCTTCGGGGAAGTTTTCTTTAAATTCTTGGGCTAAATCCCAAGCACCCGATACTCCTTTTGCCTTAAATATTTGATCATAATAATCTTCCGGGGTTGTTAAGTCTTTATCCGAACGAGCTTGGTTTAAATAAGTTCTCGCTGCAGATTTCAGGTTCTCTGAAGCGAGCTCCTCGTTTGTTACCCGTTCATAATACGAAACCGCATCCGTGTATTCCCCTCGTTCGTGTAGCTTCTTACCATAATCTAAGTTAAGTTGAGCGACATAGTTCGCTGCATCTTCTAATAAAGCATCCTCTGGGAAGTTTTCTTTAAATTCTTGGACTAATTTCCAAGCACCCGAAATCCCTTTAGCCGTTTTAATTTGGTCATAATAATCTTGAGGACTTGTTAAGTCCTTATCTGAACGGGCTTGGTTTAAATAAGCTTGCGCAGTAGATTTTAGGCTAGCGGTTGCATCTGACTCATTCGTTACTCGTTCATAATATGTCACTGCATCTGCATACTCGCCACGTTCATGGAGTTTTTTCCCATAATTTAAGTTTAATTCAGCGACGTAGTTTAGTGTTTCAGTTAATAATGCATGGCCTGGAAAAACAACTTTGAATTCTTGGACTAAATTCCAAGCACCTGAAATTCCTTTAGCTTTCAAAATTTGGTTATGGTAATCAGCTGGTGTAAGCATCTCTTGTTCTAAGGTTGCTTGCTTTAGATAAGCTTGTGCTTTTGTTTTTAAATGATCTGACGTATTTTCCTGATTGATTATTCGATTGTAATACGAAATGGCATCAGTATGTTCACCGCGATTATGTAATTTAATGCCATAATTTAAGTTAATTTCGGCTGCATGATTCACAGCTTCTTCTAACAGTTCAGAATCTGGGTAATTGGCTTGCATTTCTTCTACTAAATTCCAAGCAGCAGACACTCCTGTAGCACTTAGTATTTGCTCATACAACTCTTCTGCTGTCTTCTGGTTACTTTGAACAGTTAAACTCATTGGCGCAATTTTTTGCTGAGAATCTTTATGATCTCCTTCTTCTTCTACTGAGACCATCTCTTGATCCTCTTCACGCTGAGGTTCTTCGGTTTCACCCTCTAGATCTTCGGTTCCTCCTTCACTTGTCTCTTTTATTGCCGATTCGTTTCCATTTTCTTTGCTCTCTGTTATTTCTTTATTTTCTTCATTCTCTATTACTTCTTCAACTTCAGAAACATCTTCTTCTTGAACATCTTCTCTATTTTCTTCGTCGACTTCCAACTCGGCCGTCAGTTCCTCGATTAAGTTTTCATTATCTATTAGTCCCTGTTCTAATTGCGCTACATGTTGGAAATATTTCACAAGATCTGCTACCGTGCTATCTTCTTGATCTGAAAAATGCTTTAGCAGTTCTTCATATAATTCAACGGCTTGAGTAAATTCTCCTAATTGATGAGTAGCTACTGTTTCTTTGAATAGTTCTGTCGTTTCATTTTCTGCAGCTAAGAAGGCTTGCAGCGCTTGCTCTTGCTCAACATTTAATAACGGGCTAATATTTTCCATTACTTCGTTATATTTGTTTAAGGTTTCCTCAGAAATTTCTTTCTCAATTTCTGTTTCATGTATTGTCTCTTCGTTTTCTTGAATATTTTCTGTTGATCGTTCTTCCTCTTGTGCCTCAATTGCACTAATTTCTTCTTCTTTTTCATGACTTTCTTCTGCTTGGACAGGCTTAATATTAAAGATTGTTAAAGTTATCATGGCTGTTGTGATTAACCATTTGTTATTTTTATATGTATAGTGATTTTTAAAATTTTTCATTCCTTTTGTTCATACTCCTCTGTCATTTAATGATTAATCCTTAATACAGAATCCGTTTGAATAGATTCTATATTAAGGATATACATTATTTATTTATAGTTGAAAAATAATTATCAATACCATCAGCAATAGCGGAAGCGGCAGTTTTTTGATAAGAACTGCTGCTAATAATTGCTGCTTCACTTGCATTGTCCATAAAGCCTAATTCAAGTAGAACCGCTGGAATGTGAGTATTTCTCAAAACGTTAAAGTTGTTTCCTTTAACACCTCGGTTAAGTAAACCAGTACTCTCAATTAAATTCGCTTGAATTTCATCTGCCAGGTTCACACTTTCGCTAATTCGAGGATCATCCCAGTTAAAGTTATTTCTATTCACTTCTTGACCAAAACCACTAGCTACTTTATGGAAAAAGAAGGTCTCAATTCCTCTCGCTGTACCAGATCCTCCCATTGAATTATGGTGTATGCTCACAAAAACATCTGCATCGAGATTATTTGCTTCTACAGCACGATCCGTTAGAGGAACAAAAACATCAGAACCTCTTGAAAGAATGACTGAATAACCTCTTGATTCAAGTTCACTCTTTAAGTAATTAGTCACTTGCTGGTTTAAGTGTTTTTCATTAGCTCCATAGAAAGAGGCACCCGAATCGGACCCACCATGGCCAGAGTCAAGATACACTACTGGTTGGTGATTGGCTGCGGTTTGTTGTAAGAAAACATCGGCTAAGTGACGGATTTGAGCATTGATTCTCGTATCATTACTTACTTTCTCATAATATGGTTTCGCTAAATCTTCACTTCCTTGTTTATGCAATTTTCGACCATATGTTAAATTATCATTCGCTGTTTTATTCAAGGCATCAATTAATCCTGAATGACCAGGGTAAATCAATAAAGCTTCTTGTGCTAAATTCCAAGCACCGGACGCGCTCTTCGCTGAAGTCACTTGCGATGCATAATTATTGGCGGATGGAACTGTTTTTCCTTGTTCCGCTAATTTAGAAAAGGTTTGGGCCATATCTTTAGTAGAAGCATTGACTAAATCTTCGTCCATTATTCGTTTATAATATTCATTAGCTTGTGAATAATTTTTACCATCATGTAATTTTGTCGCATATTGGAAATTTACTTCTGCTGCATAATTGATGGCCTCTTCGAGCAATGCATCATGTGGGAAGTTCGCTTTGAATTCTTGCGCTAAACTCCATGCACCAGAGACACCTTTTGCACTTAAAACTTGTTCATAGTAGTCTTTTGGTGTGGTTAATGTTTGAGCTGCATTTGCTTGATCTAAATATACTTGCGCAGTTGATTTTAACGTATCAGAGACTAAATCTTTACTCAACACACGATCATAATAAACAGCTGCATCGGCATATTCTTCACGTCCATGCAACTTCATTCCATAATCCAAGTTTAATTGTGCCGCATGATTTAAAGCCTCAGGCAACAGTGCTGATTGCGGGAAATCTCTGTTGAATTTTTCGGCTAGGCTCCATGCGCCGGATACACTTTTAGCCTCTACAATTTGTTCGTAGTAATCTGCTGGTGTTGTCAAATCTTGATCTGAATTTGCTTGATCTAAGTATATTTGAGTCGTTGCTTTCAAACTATCAGAGACGACATCTTCTTTTAATATACGATCATAATAAGGAATTGCATCTGCTAATTCTCCTTGATCATGCAATTTCATGGCATAATTTAAATGTAATTGCGCGGCGTAATCCATCGCTTCTTCTAAAAGATCATTAGTTGGAAAGTTCGCTTTAAATTCTTGGGCTAAGCTCCATGCGCCTGATACTGCTTTCGCGTTTTGGATTTGATCGTAATAATCTGCCGGCGACGTGAGATCTTTATCTGAACTTGCTTGACTTAAATAAGCTTGCGCGGTAGAGACTAAGCTGTCTGTTGCTAGCTCTTCGCCTGTTACTCGTTCATAGTACGAAGCAGCATCCGCATATTCACCGCGGTCATGCAACTTCATGCCGTAATCTAAATTAAGTTGCGCCACATAATTTGCGGCATCTTCTAGAAGTTCGTCTCCTGGAAAGTTCGTTTTAAACTCTTGCACTAAATTCCAAGCACCTGAGATTCCTTTAGCACTTTTTATTTGTTCATAATAATCTGCTGGTGTTGTGAGGTCTTTATCTGAACTTGCTTGACTTAAATAAGCTTGCGCGGTAGAGACTAAGTTGTCTGCTGCCAGCTCTTCACCTGTTACTCGCTCATAGTATGAAGCAGCATCGGCATATTCACCGCGGTCATGCAACTTCATGCCGTAATCTAAATTAAGTTGAGCCACATAATTTACGGCTTCTTCTAGAAGTTCGTCTCCTGGAAAGTTCGTTTTAAATTCTTGCACTAAATTCCAAGCACCTGAGATCCCTTTAGCTTTTTTGATTTGTTCGTAATATTCTGCCGGTGTTGTGAGCTCTTTATCTGAACTGGCTTGACTTAGATAAGCTTGCGCGGTAGAGATTAAGTTGTCTGCTGCCAGCTCTTCACTTGCTACTCGTTCATAGTATGAAGCAGCATCCGCATATTCACCGCGTTCGTGTAGTTTGATTCCGTAATCTAAGTTAATTTGTGCTGCATGGTTTACAGCTTCTTCTAGAAAAGCATCCCCTGGAAATTCTTCTTTAAATTCTTGCGCTAAATTCCAAGCTTCAGATACACTTTTAGAGTTTAAAATCTGATTATAGTAGTCTCCTACCGTTTTCTCTGAACTTGGAGCATTAAATGTAGCTATACGAGGACTTGTTTCGACATCTGACTCAGAATTTTCTTCGCTTTCAGAGTTAGCCTCTCTTTTGTCTTCTTCAATCGCTTCTTGTGCATCTTTTGTATTTGATTCTTTCGCATCTTCTGGAACTAATTCTTTCTCAGTCTCTGAATTTGATTTCTGCTCGTCTTTTTCAACTGAGTCCTCTTGCGTTGCATCTTCTGAATCTAAATTTAATTCATCTACTTCATATTCATAGTCTAGTAAATGAATCTGCTCTATAGCTAATTCGTTAAAAACTTCTAACAATTTTAGCGGTTTTTCAGAAGAATTTTCTGGCAACGCGTTCATAACTTCCGTATATAGGTCACTTGCATCAGCAAATTCTTCTGAATCATGAGCAATTAATGCCCTTTCAAAGATTGATATAATGCCTTCTTCACTTAAACGAATTTCTTCAAGGGCTTCTTTCTGTGTATCATTTAATAACGTATTTAATTCTTCAATCATTGCATCATATTTATCATGTTTGTTTGCTGATTCTTCGCCGAAAGCTTCTGTTTGAGGATGGTTATCAGTCGTAGGTGTTTCTGAGGTAGTTTCATCTGTGTTATGTATGACTTCTTCTTTTATTTCTGTGTTTTCTAAATGTTCAGCAGTTTCTGCCTGAACATTACTAACATTCAATAAAGATAAAGCTATAATTCCACTTGTTATCAACAAGTTTTTAGTGTTCATTTTAGACGTTTGCTCCTTTTTTCTAATTTGTGTCATTTACTCACACCACTTATTCTAAACAATAAAACTTACTTGTTCAATCTGTTTTGTGCAATTCCACATAATAGTTATCGGTATTATTTATTAATAGTTTAACTCTTAGCCAATTCATTTAAAGATCTTAAAAAAACTTTTCTAAAAATACTACAGTGATATAGCTCGTTACAATAAGGACGACTGAGTGATTTAAATAGGCAATAGACAAAACGAACAATCTCCAGACTTTTAATTATAGAAAAATATAATTTTTAGAGCCCATTAAAAATATTGTTGGTTAAAAATTATAAGTTTTAAATAAAAAATACGCCATTTCTTAAATAAAGAAATCGACGTATGATTATTATTTATTCGAAAAATTCAAGTTCATGTGCATACTGATTCCCAGTAGTTATGTCATACATTAAAAGCGAATAATCTTTTAATACTTCTAAAGCATCTGCGCTTAAATCATTCCGAGAATGAACAGATTTCGAACTCTCTTCTTCAATATAAAGTCTTTTATCAACGACTGGTAAATGACTTTGTAATTCAGTTAACAGTGCTTCATAAGGAGAAACTTTTAACTCTAACACTTCTGTTATATAATTTCTTAAAAAAGATGGACTGATGAGCTCCACTTCACTATCTAACGCAATCTTATTGCTATAAACAAAAAATGGTGCTTCATATAAGGTACGCCCTTCATTAGCTTCTAGGACTTCCCCTTCGTAAAAACCAGGTAAATGATCACCCCAAAACACTAGCAATACAGGCTCATCAAAATCATTGATTTGGTTAATGAATAATCTTAAAGAAACATCGCTATTCTCTAAATCTTTAAAGTAAGCATTCGCTTCACTCGGATTTCCACTACCTTCTACTTCAAAATCTACATAGTCATACTTTTCAGCATAACTTGTATGGTTCTGCATCGTCACTAAATGAATAAAATCAGGTTCCTGAGAATTTTCCATCACATCAAAAATTTCCTTATAGGCTGAGAAATCAGAAATGTATCGATGAGTATCCGATATTTTTTCAGTATTGTTCATATTGTTTTGATGACGAAACTCATCAAAATTTAAGTTACTATATACGTCCTCTCGACGGTAAAACCCTGGAGTATGAGGATGAATCGCTGTTGTTCTATACTCCAATTGGTTAAATCTATTGGCTACTGAAGGAAAATTAGTCATTTGAGTGGTTAATTGAATGTATGGCGATGTAATCTGAGAAGCGAAAGGTTCCATAGCAAATCCTGTCAATGCTTCAAATTCATTAGTGGCCGTACCCCCACCATAGTTTGGTGCTAAAATATTTCCACTAATTGTCTCTTCAATTATTTCTCTATAATTATTTAGCGGATCTTTATTACTCTCTATACCAGTTAAATTAAATGGATCTGAAAAGCTTTCATTCATAACAAATAAAACATTGGTATCTAACTGATTATCATCTCTATTTTGATTAGTATCTTGTGCTATATTAAAATATTTTTCATAAATATCTTCCATCATAGTCTTTGAGTAATTTTCGGGAGTATCCATCGGAGGCGCTTTTAGATTTGATAGAAAACCAGCTACAAAGCCATTATCTGAGTAATTTTTATTTTGATTATAATCTACCCAGTGAACACGATCATTATAAGCTGCTTTTACTTTATTATTTGGATAATTAAATCGTCCGATATAAAATAATAAACCAACGGATATTAGGATGCCCGTAATTCGCATGATATTTTCTTCTTTAGAGCCAGTCCCCTTCCGTCTTGCTTTAATCACATATTTATAAAAAGCAAACAACAACGCTACGACAAATAAGAGCCCTATTGCAATGAACAACGACCTTTTAAGACCAATCATTTTCATTAAAAAGGGTAATTCTTTTACCATATAAAATTCATTAGGATATAGAGGTTCTGCTCGATAAATACTTTTATATCTTGTGACCGTTCCAATAAGCCACGAGAGCATAAGTAGCGTCCCAGCCCCCATAACTGAACTGCCAAATAATGAAGAGAATAAAGTGTAAATGATAAATAAAATAGCTGCTCCTAATATAAAAACCTCTGTCCGTGTATCCATCATCACTCTGCGAGCAACCTCAAAGTTATAATCATAAAATAAATAATCTATTATAAAATGCGCTAGTATTGAACTGACAACTCCTAAAAACAGCCAGAGAATTACTTTTTTATAAATATCTGTTTTTTTCACAAGAATCTCCATCCTCTTCCCTTTAGATTACTATTGATTGTATAACATTCCATAATAATTGTAAATGTTATGTAAAATTATATTTCTTATTATTGTTGACTTCATTTTTATTCACTTCATGGATCAGTGATCAGTATCTCCATAAAATAATTGGATAAACATAAAAAAAGACACAAATTTCTGTGTCTTTTTTTAATACCTTATTATATTACTGAGCCGTAAAAACAGCACGTACATTTAAATCAGTGGAAGGAGTAATTTCAACGTTGTTCCCTTCAGCTTGAACACCTTCCCAATGAGAAAATTCATAGCCATCTTTTGGAATAGCTTCTAATGTAATAGGTACATCTGTAAAGTAAGTTCCTGACCATGTGCTCTCGCCTGTGTTTCCAGGTAATTCAGAATTAATATCGATTGTATTTAAACGGACATGACCCATATCCGTTTCGTTTTCTACATTCACAGTAATAGTATCCTCAATATCAAACTCTTCCATGATATATTGACGAATATATTGTGGACGTTCACTAGCGAATAACCGTTTATTATTGATTACTCCATGCCACTGCTCGATAGATTTTACTGCTCCCCACTGGTGAAATTCATCAACTGAATCTTTTAGCCCCCAGCGTTCAATCTGATGAGGCATTTCATTTTCGATTCCATTAACAAATCTATCAAGACTGTTATTTATAATCTCTTCTGTAAAGTAGCTATTAATTAAATCGTTCATTCGATTTAGAAAATCATTTTTAAAATTATTGTTGGACATGAGTGAACGGAATAAGAAGTTTGGCCATACTTCGGTGCCGCGACGACCATTTAACTCTCTCATTACCCAATCGATTGAATTAAATCGATAACTTCGTTCATATTTTTTAACCCCTACTTTATTATTATCATAATAAAAGCCTGAATCCGTATCAAATAACATCCAGCGCCATCGACCATCTTGTCCATTCGGAGCATTCGGTTCATAAGAATCTGTTGTTTTTCTCCAAAACTTAATATTATTATCTGGCCAATCAGAGTTACCGTAGTATATATTAGCTGCAAAATAATCTCTAAAGTTCTCAGTATCCATTAAGGTTTGAATATACTTAAAGTCAGCATCATCTTCTAATCCATTTTCTTCAATATATTGAATCATATTTTGATAGTGATAAGTATCAGAAGTACTTCCTCGATATAGCAAACCGTTATGTTCTAATATAACAAGATCGTCTTTATCAATATCATAATGGGATTGTAAATAGTATTCATCAAAACGTTCTCTAATATTATGGATGCCATAATATTCACCATTTAAGAATACTATCGAAGGTCTATAAGCTTGTGTGTCCATTGTTCCTAAAGGTTCTACTAATGACTGCATAAACGCATCATTGAACATCGTTTGGTTCCAATCATTTCCGGAATTCCGAAGTAACAATCTTTTAAACTTTGTCACTGTTCCATTTCCGTTCATTTTTTCTAAGCCATTAAAAAAATCATGATGCATATAATCTCTTGGACCGTATTCGCTTTTAGCGTATAACCTTAAAGATTTCTGGTCATGTGCTCTTGTAGCGCCTCCGTGAATTCTTAGCCCTAACTCTTGTTCTAATGCCAAACTTCCATCTGTTTCAAAAAAGTCTAAATGAACGGGTCTTTCCCATTCACTGCCACGATTATTTGCGTTCTTTTCAGTATAAATCCCAGTTTCTTCATCAAATAAATTGTCTGGATCTGTTACTAAAGAAAATATAGGTAAATCAAATCTCTCATTCTCTGTGTCATGAACAAAATAAGACTTTGTAACTGTTTCACTCATTGTATTATCTTTAGTGAGTGCTTTCGCACGAACCACTGTGAATGAGTTTTCATCTAGAGGTTCAATGTTAATTGGTCCATCATAGATTGCCGAATCTAAAGTCGGTTCTGAACCGTCTAGGGTATAATAAATATTATTATTTGATGGAGTATCGATTTCAAGTTCAAAACCAGCTTCATAAAAGCCAGATTCTGCAGATAATTGCGGTGAATCTAAAGTATGAAGCATTCTAACTGGTCGAACTTCACCTCTTAATGCCCCTCGACCTCGTAAATCTTCAATAATTGTCGGATCAATCGTTTCGAATCCTGTATCAATTGCATTAAATCGTTGAAGATTAGTCAATTGTTTGAGAAAATCTCCATCATCTTCAATTTCAACATTGCGCATAATCAACGTTTCCAAATTGATTAAATCACTAATCGGTTCTAAAGCGTCTAATTCAGTATTCGAATGAATATTTAGATAAGTGAGTCGAGTTAAGTAACGAAGTGGTTCTAATGATTCCACTTCATTATCACGAATGTTCAATTCTTCTAATTGAGTAAGAGTCGCCAGCGGTTCAATCGTATTAAATTTGTTCTCGCGAATATCTAGTTCTCTTAGCTTACGTAAATTTGAAATAGGCGATAAGTCTTCAATATGATTGTCCCTTAATTCTAATTTTCTTAAAGAAGTCATTTGACCCAGTAAGGAAATATCTGATAATCTTGTGCCATTTCCTTCGCTATCTCGTTTGACATTATGTCGCAGACTTAAATTTCGAATATTTAAAAATAATATATCTTCAAAATCAATTTCTTCAAGGCTAGTTATTTCGTTATTTCTTAAATTCAATTTTTCTAGTTTAGTTGAATCTCCGAGAGGAGCGACACTCTCAACAAAATTGTCTTCTAAATTGAGTTCTCTCAGATTTTCTAAAGCTTCAATTCCTTCAAGACTTTCAATCTCATAATCTGTAGCATCGAGGACCTGGAGTAATTCAACATCGCTAGGTTCAATGGCTCCTTCTTCTTTTCCGATAGTATCTCTAACAGCTTGTTCTAGACCAGGGTCTTCAAACTCAACCGTAGAATTATCTGACTGAAATGTACCCACAAGAAGGAAAATAGATAAAAGGATAAGTAATAAGCTAGATATGTTAAATAATGTATAATTTTTTCTCATAGTTCCTCCTGTTCTAATGGCTTAGTATCGTAATGAGCCGTCATGGTCTAAGATGGAGACATTAAAGATAGATTTCATTGATCCAATATCTCTTACTAGGTCTTCGCCTTCATCTGTTTGGATTTCATAAATAACGTCTAAATTCCCTGCATTAATATTTCTGGATTTAACCGTATATTGAATGCCATAATCATCGAGGATGTCATTTAAGTATGGTTCAAAGTCTTTACTTTCTCCATTCACAACTAATAATCGTGGAGCTTCTTTTATATCCAGTTGGTCTAGTGTAAATAAGGCAATCGTTACAATAACGGCTGTAATAAGAGCTAAACCATAAATTTCAGTTCCTGAAATAATCCCTGTTGTGATCGCCCAAAAGATAAAGGCTAAATCCATCGGGTCTTTTAAAGCTGTTCGGAAACGAACAATTGATAAGGCGCCCACCATTCCCAAAGAGACCACCAAGTTCGCTTGCATAGCGACTACGATGGCAGCTGTTAGTACCGTTATAATCGGCAAAGTAATATTAAAACTCTTTGAATAAAACGATTCTTTCGATACCATCCGATAAACAAAAAAGATATACACACTCAATAGCGTTGCAAACAATAAAGCAAACACCATTCTTTTATACGACATTCCAGCACTTCTAGTTAAAAACTCAAAAATATCATTTACCACGTAAACCCTTCTCCTTCTGTTTGTAAAAGACTAAAATAAAATTTCGAAAATGTAGTTCGTTCAAGTTGTCCCGTTTCAATTGTTTGAGCAATAAATTCGGGAAGTATTCCATCATACTTCACTTCAAATACATGTTTATTTGCAGGTAACAACGGTATTTTGGGGATTTCATCTTCTAAAAATTTATCAAATTCATGAGAGTAAGAAATATTTCGATCAAAAGTAATCCGAACATTTCCCGTATCATAAATAAAAGCACTTCTTTCATACTCTACGATGACACTTGGTCTTAGTAGATTCATCTGCATCTCTAGATAGAGCATACGAAGAGGTCGAGGATCCTTTGGATTAAATCGCAAAGTGCCCTTCATGATTTCCTCATATTTAGCAATTGAAAGTTGACAGCTTTCTTTATAGTTTCTATCCTTTAATTTATGCTTAATTTCTAAACGAATATATTCTTTGGGATGGTCATAGACTCTAATTCTATATTTTTTTCTTTCTTCAACCCCCGCATCGTTTTCTCTGTAAGAGACTCTTTCATATGTATCAAAATACATACTTCTAATTCGATAAGAATCACCTTCTTGGTTACTATCGTATCGTAGAAGGGGTTCTAATTTATTTTGCATAATTTGAAGTGTCGATTCATCCACTAAAAATTTCTGTTCACTTCTGTACAACTATTTCACCTCCAAAAAATCGATAAATGATTATAAACACACAAAAAAGAAACTATATCTTTCAATATAATTTCATGTGTGGATCTATGTATATTAATTAATTAATAAATACATCATAATTATTATGCCTTTCGTGTAAAACAAAAACCCATTAGACTATTATATCTAAAAATAAAAATAAAGCTAGTATATTTGAGAAAATAGACATATATTGTGAATGTGTGTACTTTCGTAATAGTCTTCTAATAAAAAAACTATTGCATTGAGCATTCTTTAAACTGTATAAGCTCCATGATTGCTGAATGTACATTGATTTATACAGTATAAATTAGGAATTTATAATTTGGATCCGTTGTTTGTGAATATTATTATTATTAGTTTTTATATGTATTTATCTTAACATAAAATAATCTTTTATATGTTTTTATATTAATTTCTATCCTTTGTAATTCTCTCTAATTAGTAGTATCCTATAAACATTGACATTTATTGAGGTGATTTTATTGAGCCAAAACTTTGAAATTGAATTTAAAAATATATTAAGTGCGACAAAATATCACGAAATTTATAAAAAAGAATTCCAAAATTTTCCCCAAACGAAACATATGACTACACAAACCAACCACTATTTTGATACAATAAATTCTGCTCTAAGGAACCAAGACTCGGCTCTACGAGTTCGAGTAACGGATTCTTATAACGAGTTGACGTTTAAAGTTCCACACAATAATTTTCTAATGGAAACAAATATCCCACTAACAGATGAACAAGTGGCTGAAATTATGCAAGCTAAAAAAATCGTCCTCTCTTCTTACCTGACGGCTGATGACCAGCTGCCCGATTTAGAGGGGATCGATCAAGAGACTATTTTTTACTTGTTTAATTCTTTTGAAACTAAGCGTTTTGAAAAACAAGTTGGAGAACATTTAATTGTGCTTGATCAGACAACTTTCCAAAATGGAACCGTTGATTATGAATTAGAAGTTGAAAGTACGGATGCTACTTTAGGAAAAGAATTTTTTGATCATTATTTAGAAAAGCATGGGATCCCCGTCCATTCAGCATCACCAAAGATTGCGCGTGCTGTAGAAAATCAACGTTAATGACCTCATTTAAGAGTAGTTTCTATAAAAAGCATTATTGTTTAAATTATCTCGAATTTATGATAAGGTAAACGAAGTGAAAGAAATAAGTAATGAAATGAAATGAAAATAATTAAATAGAAATAATTAAACGAACATCACGAATCATATAAAATTCTGTAAAGAAAATCATAATAATATAGGTGTGTTAGATATGACAAGTCAGTTTATTGAGATTTTTCTTTTTCTCGATCCACTCGGTCGACGTTGTAGTGACGCAAGAGAAACAATCAAACAATTTCGTTCAGAACGACCAGAAAAAATAAAACTTCGTATTATCCCCATTGTAAACTTTAAACGTGTCTATGGACACGCGCGTAAAAGATTCGGCGAAAACCGTACTTCTATTGTCGAAAGAAACAACCAATTTTCAGCAAACACTTATCAAGCTTGCTTAGCTTTTCATGCAAGTGCTATGCAGGGAAAAAACAAAGCACATCAATTTCTAGAAGTGCTCCAAGGATACGTCGTAGATGAACGACGTGATTTCACAGAAGAGTTAGCTTTTGAAGTAGCGAAAGAGATTGGTTTAGACATCGAAATGTTTGACGAAGATTTCGCCTCTGAATTAACGAAGAAAGTTTATCGAAAAAACTTGAAAATAGCTTCTGATATGAAAATTACAGGAACGCCTTCAGCCGTTATTTATAAAGATGGCGTTCACGAAGAAGCCATTCGCTTAGGCGAAGAAATGGAACGAGAAATTTTGCATTCCATTTGTGGACTCGAGGAAATCAAAGAAGTAAAAGATGGCGAAGAAATACAAGAAGAAGTCGAAGAAGAATTACACAATGTCTTTAATCTAAACTAATAATCCAAACGAATAGACACGTTTTGTTTCTGAAACCAGAAGCGGAACGTGTTTTTATTTTGTCCAAAACCTATTATAATTTAACGAAAAGGGTTTCATAATATTTTTGAGAGAGGTTTTCCCATGACAAAAAATCGTTTATTACTGATGTGTAGCCTATTCAGCCTTTCGCTAACCGGTTGTCATTTATTTTCTCCTTCAGAGACAGAAAATATTGAAACATCTGATAAGAGTACTGAAGATGTTGAAGAAATCACATCACCTGAAAAAGAACCAGATCCTATTCCAGAAGAAGATGCCAAAAACACGGTCTCTTTTTATGCCCTGGGAGATAATTTAATTCATCAGCAAATCTTTGAATATGCCCAAATCGATGACCAGAACTATGACTTTAAACCCATTTATCACCTTCTGTCGGAACAAATTGCGAATACGGATCTCGCGTTTATTAATCAAGAATCAATTATCGGAGGCGATACCTTCGGTTTTTCAGGCTACCCTGCGTTCAATACGCCTAGTGATATGGCTGAAAATCTAGTAGATTTAGGCTTTGATATTGTCATCGGTAGCAATAACCATACGCTGGATAAAGGAAGCACCGGTGTCCAAAATACTTTAAATTATTGGGAACCCTACAGTGAGGATGTTTTATTTACAGGCGTTTTTGCGAGCCAAGAAGATCGAGATACGATTCAGATTGTTGAAAAGAATGGACTAAAGTTTGCGGTGTTAGCTTATACCTATGGCACCAACGGTTTAGTCCCTGACGAATCTTACCAACTCAATTATTTTGATCCAGACTTAATTACTCAAGATGTCACCCGCGCGCAAGAATTAAGTGATTTTGTTATTGTATCTGCCCATTGGGGCGATGAACATGCTTTCGAGCCGAATCAAATGCAGTATGATTATGCACAGTTGTTTGCGGACTTGGATGTTGATGTGGTCGTTGGAAACCACTCGCATACCATTCAACCCATTGAATGGGTCACTGGTGAAGAGGGCAATGAAACACTCATTATATATTCCTTAGGCAATGCCCTCGCGAGTACTATTTCTGATCGTAATTTACTGGGCGGCAGCGTTCAGTTCGATTTCCTCGCTGAGGATGAGGAGCTTTCGATTGAAAATGTCTCTTTTAATCCACATGTGATTCATTATGAAGAAGCTATTCCCGGTGATATCTTATCGCGAACCAATTTTGAAATTTATCCCTTAGCTGATTATCCAGAAGAAAAAGCTGCTCAGCATGCGCTAGTGGGCTTTGAAGACAATGTGATCAGTGTGGAGAAATACCAACAAAAAGTAGACGAAGTCATTCCCGCTGAGTTTTTAGAATAAAAAAAGCACTTACTGAACGTTTTTATCGTCCAGTAAGTGCTTTTACTGTTTAACTTACAGCTCTTCGGCAATTTCTTCGAGTTGGTTTAAGCGGTCTTCAAAGACTTTCATTGCCCGTTCGATATACTCTTTATCCGTCATATCGACGCCGGCTTTTTTCATGATTTCGATTGGGAAGTCACTACTTCCAGCTTTTAAGTAAGCCAAGTATTCTTCCAGCGCATTTTCTTCTTCATTCACAATTCGGTCCGCTAAGGCCGTCGCGGCACAGAATCCGGTCGCATATTGGTACACATAATAATTCATGTAAAAATGCGGGATACGTGACCATTCATATTCGATCCCGTCTGTATTTTCAACAGCTGGTCCGTAATATTTATCGTTAATTTCATCGTATTTTTTACTTAAAAAGTCGGCGGTTAACGGTGTTCCTTCCGCTGCGGTTTCATGCGTCCAGTGCTCAAATTCCGCAAATTGGGTTTGACGGAACACTGTGCCTTTGAACCCATCTAAATAATGGTTCAGGATTTGGGCTTTTTGTTCATTGGACTCGGCATTTTTAAGTAAATAATCGGTTAAGATATTTTCATTCGTAGTCGATGCAATTTCCGCTAAGAAAATCGAATAATCGCCATAGACATACGGTTGATTATTGCGTGTGAAATAGCTATGCACACTGTGACCTAACTCATGCACTAACGTATATAAGTGGTTCAATGAGTCATGCCAGTTTAATAAAATATACGGATTGGTGTCATACGTTCCTGAAGAATACGCCCCACTACGTTTGCCTTTGTTTTCTTTCACGTCGATCCAACGATTGCCAAAAGCATTTTCGAGGATTTCGCGGTATTCTTCACCTAAAATATCTAACGCGTTAAAGGTTTCTGCTTGCGCTTCTTCATACGTATATTTCATATCGGCATCCCCGATCATGGAGACGTATAAGTCATACATATTTAACTCGTCCAGGCCGAGTAATTTTTTACGTAATTTCATGTAGCGGTGCAGTAAATGTAAATTGTCATTGACGACTTCAATTAACGTATCGTGTACCGCTTCAGGAATATGGTTATTTGACAGTGCACGATGACGCGCTGAGTCGTAGTTGTGGGTTTTTGCTAAATAGTTATTTTTCTTCACGTTGGTTTGCAGAGTACTTGCAAACGTATTTTTCAATCCTTCATACACTTCATATAATTTAGTGAAGGCTTCTTTTCGTACGTCTTGGTTTTTACTTTCAAGTAATTGACCATATAAACCATGCGAAAGTTGCACTTCTTCCCCATCTTCATCAGTCACCATTGGGAATTCAATGTCGGCGTTGTTTAAGACGGAGAACGTTTGTGAGGAAGCGTCTAAAACCTCACCAGCCGCGGCTAGTAACCCTTCAATCTCTGCTGAAAGGACGTGCTTGCGGTTCGCGGTAATATTATTAATTTCATGACGGTATTGTTCCAGCTCTTTATTTTCTTCGAAATACTTTTCTAACTGTTCTTCAGGTAATTCGAGCAATTCTGGTTCAAACCATGATGAAGCCTCGGTCGCACTTGTGACTAACGTTAAAGCTCGGTCACTCATCGCTTGGTATGTACTATTGCCCGTATCTTGATCGTTTTTCAAATGGGCATACGTATAAACCACACTAACCTCACGAAAGACGGCGAGCATCGTTTCCAATGCTTCTTGGAAAGCTTGGGCGCCCTGGTCTAAAGTACCTTCATATTTTTTAAAATCGGTAATTTTTTCAGCGGCCGCATTAAAAGCTTTTTCCCATTCGTCATCATTCACATAGATCGTTGTTAAATCCCAAGTCAGTTCTACTGGGACTTCTTCACGTGTCGGTAATTGTTTACTGTCTGTCATCTAAATTCCTCCAAACATTTTAATACTCTTATCATAGCACACTCATAATCATTTTTAAAAAATCCTGAGCGCGATTACAGAAATTTACGCTCCAGTGTCTGAAACCGTTGCGGGTATTGTTGCAAGGCCCATTTATTCGGTCGAATTTGCTTAAGTGTACCCGTTGCGACTAAAACGTCTAAAAATTCAATGAGCGGTTGTCGTTTTTGGATTGGCGTCAGTTGTGGTATTTTATGGAAAGTGAAATCTTATAGCCAGTCCTCTAATATTCGCTCCGTCAACACCGTTCGTAAAGGATACGTTTCTAATTGCAACAGTAACTGATACTTCCAGGCGAGCGGGTGCGCTTGCAGTATCCACTCGCTCGGTGTAATGACATATAATTCTTTCGGCATAGAAATGATCGTTTCTTGGTGGTTGTAGAGTAATTGTAAGAAGTCGCGCATTTTCGTAGACGGGTATTGGCACTGCCGGCGGATTTTTTGATGTTCGAGTGCATAATTCAGCGGCAGTTTCTTTGCTTTCTGGGATTTGAAGCGGAGTGCTAGCGGATCCCCATAACGGATCGTTCGTTTCCGCTGTGTCATTTTTTGATTTTGTTTCAATTGAAAGCTATAGCGATACGCCAGTCTTTTGTGAGCGACCGAATAGTGAAACAAAACAATGTGCTCGTCAACTTGCGTTAAACAAGCTTTTTGAAAAGCTGTTAATTGACGGCGATATTTAAACTGCTCGCCTAGAAGCCAGATAACTTCATAGCCTGCTTCGAAATAGCCCGTTGTTCGGGCCACCACCTGTTCGATCGCGATCGGACTGCATTGAAACTCCACCGCAATCTGTCGTGTCGGTGTGGTGACAAGTACATCCGGTCGTTGTTGCAGCGCCGGCAAATATGCTTCTAACTGATGGGGAATATTTAACTGCTCCAACCACGCTGCTAACTGTAACTTTCCTTGCAGATGTTCTGCCGTCTCTCCTTCAGAAAAAACGGCACAGGCTTCTTTTTGATAATGAGCAAAATGAGGCCGCAGCACCGCTCCTCTTTTCAAATGGACCGCTCCTTGACAGGCCGGACAGCGATATTCTTCCGATCGGTTTAATGTCGTACCCGCCAACACCAACTCTTCTGCTTGATTCATTGCGACTAACATATGATCCCTCCAAAAATACTCTCTACTTATACATTTGCATCTTTTTCGATATTTCACGAAAAAAGAGTAAGTTTTTGGAAAGATTGTGAAAAGAATAATAAAACACCGCAAAAAGCAAAGCATCGCCCAACAACCTACTCATTTGCTGTTGTTTGATGCCTTCCACTTTTTGCGGTATTTCGTTTTTATTTGATTTTATTTAAAATAGTGACGAACGGTCTCGAGTGCGACGTCTTCTACGATCAATTTCCCATGTTCGAGTAAAACATCGGAAGAAATTTTGCTTTTCTCGCCGTATTCTAGCACAAGCGCCGTTTCTTCTTCGGGTGTACGTAACGAATATTCATCGTCCATAAAATATAATTCTAGATAGTACATCCCATTAAATTGGTATAAGCTAGAGAATCCACTTTCTATTTGAAAAAATTGTGCTAATTGGATGAGTTGTTCGAAAATTCTAAACTCAATCACAATGCGATGATCATCTGGTTCATCTTCATTTTGAACAAAGTCCGTTTGCTCTCCAGCATTTTCTTGCGCGTCGGGCTGTTTTTCAAAGCGACTGTAATCGTAATTTGACTTTGAATTCGATTCATCATATTCATTGAAATCGACATTCGATAAGAAGTTTTCGTGCATATCTGCATTTTTACTAATAAATAATTCTAAACCGTTGCGGTTAGGCATAACTTGAAAAGTGACTGCATCAGATTCTTGGAATTCTTCATCAATATCGACCTCTTCTAAAATACTATAGAAGAATGTCTCAATTTGTTTTTGGTTCCCCAATAAATCTAAAAAGGTATACCCACGTGCTTCTAAATCATCATTTTCGATTCGAACGCGTATCGTATCATCATTGATATGTTCTATTTCCATTGCTTACACCTCATTCCTTCATCTGATGAAATTCCTATCTTATTTCTTTACTAATTGTAGCCTATTTATAGAAAATGTAAAGCATTAGACGCCATTTCATCGAATAACTGTTCTTGTACCTAGTATAACTTTAATTTTATCGTTTGACTAGTTTTTGCCTTATTCTTTCGAAAAATAAAAGCCACTAAATGTTTGCGCATTTAATGGACAGTTATTGGCTACTCCATACTCCCCTCAAAGGAGGCAATCATTTCTTTTGCTTTATGGAGTTGTTTTTGTCGCACTTTTCGTGGGACAAATTGACGAATTTCACTTTCATTAAAACCGACTTGAATACGACGTTGGTCGATAATAATCGGCTTTCTTAAAATTTCAGGATGTTCCTGAATGAGTTCGTAAAGCTCGTTGAGCGAATAATCGTCAATATCGATATTTAGTTTTTTGAACGCTTTGGATCTTGTTGAAATAATCTCCTCTGTGCCTGTTGAAGTCAAGCTCATAATTTTTTCGAGCTCGGATTGAGACGGGGGATTTTTTATAATATTTCTTTCGATATAAGGAATATTATATTCTTCTAGCCATGCATGAGCTTTTCGGCAAGACGTACAGCTAGGAGACAAATAGATGATTACCATTGTTTTATCTCCTTCCAAATTTAATAAAACGTTGATAAGCGTTCCTCCAGTTTAAAGAATGGTCTTAATATATCGCAAAAAAGCTTAAAAATCAATCGCATTTCCGTACTTTTGAGAATTTAATGAGAAAATCATTAAAGAAACAAAAGAAACACCGCATCCTTCTCCCTTTCTGAACGATGTGATGTCTCCTTTGTGTAAACTATTTATTATTTTAAGGTGTTGTTTAGTAAATGAGTTCGGTGAGTTTTTCAGCTGAGATATCTCCGATATATTTGTTTAAGTCAACTTCTTCTAACGCTGATTTAATGGCAGCGACTTCGTATTTTTCGCCCCGGAGTTGATCTTCCACATCAGAAATCTCGCCTAGACCAAAGAAGTCTCCGTAGATTTTAATATCAGAGATGATGCCTTTCTCGACGTTTAATTTCACTTCCACGGTGCCGACACCTTCGACACGTTCACTGCGCTCTAAGTCGAAATCCGGCGACTCGCCGTAGTTCCACTCCCAGTTAGCCGTGTATTGTTCAGCGAATTTCTCGATGTTTTCCCAGTCTTCATCCGTTAACACATATTCTTTCACATCGTCAACATCATCCACATCGAAAATGTTTAAAAGTAAACGTTCGCGGAAATCTTTTGTGCTCATGTCTTGGTACTCGTCATCCATATAAGGCGTAATGTTTGTGACGCGGCTCCGAATCGATTTGATGCCTTTGGATTCGAGCTTATGTTTTTTCGGTTTTAAAGCACCGACCACCGCATCAATTTGCGAGTCAAACATTAACGTGCCGTGTGATGTCATGCGGCCATTTTTCGAATACATCGCGTTTCCGGAGAATTTTTTATCCCCAATCACTAAATCATTACGGCCACGTAATTCCGCATCTTCCACTCCCATTTTGTGTAATGCATCGATCACAGGTTGTGTGAATTTTTCAAAGTTACGGAAGGAATCGCCATCGTCTTTGGTGATAAAGCAGAAATTAAGCACGCCTAAATCGTGATAAACCGCGCCTCCACCACTAAAGCGACGGACCACATTCACGCCATGTTCTTCCACATAGTCTGTGTTCACTTCTTCGTAAGTGTTTTGGTTTTTTCCGATAATAATGGAGTTGTCGTTAATATAGAAAAGTAACATCGGCTCATCTAATTCGACTTCGTTCAGCAAGTAGTATTCGATCGCTAAGTTGATGCTGGCATCATTGATTTCTTCGCCGTTACGTTGGTTTCTTACGTAATACATTCTGATTTGAATCTCCTTTTCTGTTTTATACTCTCCATCCATTTTACAAGACATTCCTTAAAAAAACAGCTAATCAAGCAAATTGAGCTTAATTAACTGTTTTTGTTTAGATGAAATGGGGTTTGTGCGGGTTTATAAAAACAATCTTGTTTTTATCCGCCGTAAGTAATCTTTTCGACCGTTTCTTTATCTAAACGTCGCACTACTTCTTCGACTAATTTCACGGTGTTGTGATAATCATCTTCGTGAATAATTGATGAGTGTGAATGGAGATAACGTGTCGGCACCGTAATCGCCAGCGACGGGATTCCTTGTCCCGAAACATGTTGGCTGCCGGCATCCGTTCCGCCCCCTGGGATTACCGTGTATTGGAAGGGAATATCCAACTCTTCCGCCACATCGATCACAAAATCGCGTAACTCTTTATGGGCAATCATGCTTGCGTCATAAATAATCACTTGTGGGCCTTCACCCAATTTAGAATCGGCTTCTTCCGGTGTCATACCTGGCGTATCGCCCGCTGTTCCGGTATCAAGCGCAAAGGAAATATCCGGTTGTACCACATTAGTCGCCGTTTTCGCGCCCCGTAATCCGACCTCTTCTTGTACATTGCCAACCGCATAGAGCGAGTTGTCTAAGTCTTCCGCACTTAATTTTTTGAAGACTTCTAACGCTACGGCGACGCCAATACGGTTATCCCATGCTTTAGCCAGCAAGAATTTTGAATCATTGAGACGACGATAAGGCGAGTAAGGCACAATCATATCTCCCGGACGGACGCCCCAGTCCTTCACTTCATCCGCACTCGTCGCTCCAATATCGATAAACATATCTTCAATTTTATAAGGCTTTTTCCGAGCAGCGGCCGTCAACACATGCGGTGGTTTGGAACCGATAACCCCATGCAGCAACTCGCCGGCACCCGTTTTAACTTCCACTTGTTGCCCTAGCAACACTTGATTCCACCAGCCACCGAGCGTTTGGAATTTGATAAAGCCTTCGTCCGTAATGCGTGTCACCATGAACCCGACTTCATCCAGGTGCCCCGCAAACATAATACGCGATGCCTCTTCTGGCCCTTTCTTCTCCGCAATAATACTGCCTAAACCATCTTGCAGCATTGCATCCGCATAAGGTTCCGCAAACGCTGTAAACACCTCGCGCACCTCTTGTTCATTTCCAGGCACCCCACGCGCCGTCACCAAATCAATTAACAACTGATCCTCTTCTTTTGTCATACAACATCCTACTTTCTAATAATTCCTTAATCTTATTCTAGCATATTTAGAAAGGAATGCATTGATTTTTTATGGTACGACTACTTTGAGGGGTTCGACGAAACGTTTTAGGTTTTTGTTTCGTAAGAATAGTTGGTTGGCGAAACGTTTTTACTTTTCGTTTCAATGAGCGCTCATTTTATCGAAACGTTTCTTGTTTTTGTTACTTTGGCGATATTTTTTATCGAAACGTTTTATAGTTTCATTTCGGTGAGCCAGTCTATATTCACTTTCTTTTAAAAACTTTCGTGAAATTTCATTTTAAATGCAAATATATATAGTAGAGGGTTAAATATTTATAGGAAGTAGGGATTTTTTGATTATACACCAGACAAAGTTGATGAAAGAATTAGCTCAATTTCCCACGTTGTTGGATTTTAAAGATATTGCCAATAGTCGAGGGCTTATTCAGACAAAGAATGAGAGGCAAGATTATAAAAGCTTGAAGTTAGGTTCTGTAGGAGAAGCGAAATTTTTGAGCTTTTTACAAACAGAAGGTGCAGAACATTGGATGGGGTTAACGAATTTATGGCTGGATGACGGTCGTTCCTTTGAGTGTGATTTTGTATTAATTACGAGTCACTGTGTGTATGTCTTTGAAATTAAAAATTATACTGGACATTTTATTTATGAAGACGCACGCTGCATGATCGGCCAGCTGAAAATGGATTATGATGTTATTCAACAAGCGCGGAAATCTTATTTGAAGCTGCAGAAAATTTGTCAGGAGTTTATGCCGGCTCTCCCCGTAAAAGGAGCGATTGTCTTTATCGGCGAGAAAAATAAAGTATCGATTAAATCACCTATTTCAGATATCGAAGTCTTAGGTTTAACAGATTTATATGAATATATTCAACAAATTAAACAAGAAGAGCGTAGAGGGCACTACTATCCGATCCAGACGAAACAATTGCTCGCTCACCTGGAACAATATGAAAAATGTGACCCTTTCTTACCACAACCTTTTTCTAAGGCAGAATTGACGACTGCGCATAAAGGTATTTATTGTTCTCACTGTCAGAATTATGAGCTGCAGATCGAAAAACATTATGTCATCTGTTCCTGCGGCATGCACGAACCACGTGAAGAAGCTATTGTGCGTTCTGCTTGTGAGTACGGCGTTCTTACTTTTGGTCGGAATTTCTCAACCGGTGATATTGTCGATTTTATCGATCACCAAGCCTCTCACGTTTATGTCAAAAAGGTTTTAAATAAACATTTCGATTATACTTCTAATCGGCGTTTTTCCTATCATCACACCAAAAATTTGCCGTACGATCGCATTTTAGAACATTTCAATTTTTCCCTGTCCAAAAATTTTTATACAAAGCGTGCGAATGGACAATGGTTGATTTTTGATTGAGAATCGCCCGAAAGATTGGAGCCATCGAAACGAATCCCGGTTTCATTTCGATAAAAAGACAGCTTAGTCAAACGTTTTTGAGATTCATTTCGCCGGAAGTGCATCTTTGCGAAACATTTCCCGCTTTCGTTACTTTGAGCGAGTATTTTACCGAAACGTTTCTTCCTTTCGTTTCACCGAGCACCTTGATCGACTACTGAGGTGATCCTCTAAAGTTGAAATTTGTCCGACAAATTTCCTCGTCTGGCCCTGCTCAAGCTCATCTCTTGCAAGTTATAAGGAATTTTCATAGGATGGGGGTGTAGCTTGTTAGAAAGGTTGAGAGGACTATGCAGAATATTGATGAGATTCGTCAAGACATTATGAATGATCCGATGAATGCGGAATTTACTGAACGTGGTTGGGAACCGATTTTCGAAGCGCCCCCGACCGCTAAAATACTCATTGCGAGCCAAGCACCGGGTATTAAAGCCCAAGAGTCGAACAAGACGTTTTTCGACGTGAGTGGCGATTTATTGCGCACTTGGCTAGGTGTCGATGAGGAAACCTTTTACGATTCCGGTTTGTTTGGGATTGTCCCGATGGATTATTATTTCCCGGGCAAAGCCAAACACGGTGACTTACCTCCGCGGAAAGATTTCGCGCATAAGTGGAATCCGAAAGTGATCGGTGCGATGCCGGAGTTAGAGATGAAAATTTTAATTGGCGCTCATGCGCAGAAATTTTATTTAGGGAAAGACATGAAAAGAAACCTGACGGAAACGGTGCGTAATTACGAAGAGTATTTACCAGAATACTTCCCCGTGGTCCATCCATCACCCTTAACGATTGGTTGGCGCCGCCGTAATCCTTGGTTTGAAGAAAAAGTGGTCCCGGCTTTACGAGACCGCGTCCAAACAATCTTATTTGAATAAACAAAAAAACAGAGTAGAACGTGTGAAATGTTCTCTTTAAAAAGAGCACTTCATCCTTCTACTCTGTTACTTTATGTGTTATTAAGCAGCTAATGCTTCTTTAACTTGTTCAGTTAATGCTGTGAAAGTTTCTGGATCGTTCACTGCGATATCTGCTAAAACTTTACGGTTTAAGTCGATATTCGCTAGTTTCAAGCCATGCATAAATTTAGAATAGCTTAATCCATTCAGACGAGCTGCCGCGTTAATACGAGAAATCCATAATTTACGGAAATTTCTTTTCTTTTGTTTACGGTCGCGGTATGCGTACATGTATGATTTCATTACTTGTTGTTTAGCGACACGGTATAGTTTATGTTTTGCGCCATAGTACCCTTTCGCTAATTTAAGTGTTTTTTTACGGCGTCTGCGAGAAGCCGGTGCACTTTTAACTCGAGCCATTTTGATCATTCTCCTTACTCTATTTTAATTACTGGGAAATTATTTCTTCATCGTACTAATTGAAGATTCGATACGTTTTTGGTCACCTTTAGAAACTAAAGCCGCTTTACGTAATTTACGTTTTTGTTTAGTCGTTTTGTTTGCAAATAAGTGACTTGTCTTTGCACGTCCACGTTTTAATTTACCTGAAGCAGTTTTTTTAAAACGTTTTGACATACCTCTATGCGTTTTTTGTTTAGCCATTCTAATACCTCCTGAACCATTGAAGTTAAATCAGTGAATATAATTATTAATTAATTTTCAGTTTTTGGTGTTAGTAACATAAACATGTTACGACCTTCCATTTTTGCTCTTGTTTGGATATCGGCAACGTCTTCCATACCTTCAGCAAAACGATCAAGTACTTCGCGTCCGATGCCTTTATGAGTAATTGCACGACCACGGAAACGAATAGATACTCTTACCTTATCGCCTTTCTCAACAAAAGTACGTCCTTGACGTAATTTTGTATTAAAATCGTGATCATCAATTGTTGGGCTTAAACGAATCTCTTTTACGTTTACCGTTTTTTGATTTCTACGTTGTTCTTTCTCACGTTTTTGTTGTTCGTAACGGTATTTACCGTAGTCTAGTACACGAGCTACTGGTGGTTTTGCGTTTGGTGAAACTAAAACTAAATCTAAATCAGCTTGTTCAGCCACACGTAAAGCCTCATCTCGAGACACGACTCCGACTTGTTCTCCATCTTTCCCAATCAAGCGTACTTCTCTTGCGCGAATCTTTTCATTGACAATCAATTCTTTTGCTATGGGGATTCACCTCCAAAATATTTGCTGGAAAATAAAAAAAGTGGAACTTCCCACAGAAGTCCCACGTTTATCTAAAGTTAAGTCTATATGCCTAAAATTCAGCTCAGCTAAGCACTATGTAAGTGCTAAAAGTGCATAAAATTGCACCAATTGGCATATATCGTTTCAAACTAGATATCTGCCCGAGGATACGAAATCCCGCGAGGCGAGGAGTAGGACTCCTTCTTTATTTTCAAGCTTATATAGTATACCAAATGGCTCTTAGTTTGTCAACACAAAGTTAAAACCTTCAAAAATTAATGTCATTAATAAATGATAATGTCTTAGTTATTAACAAATGATTATGTCCCAAAT